>DASRYP010000658.1:0-8969 GCA_035687165.1 Actinoplanes sp.
CGGCCGCACCGGACGGATGGCGTTGACCACGGTCAGCGGCACCACGGTCTGCCGGGCCCAGCAACCCCAGTCGTAGATGTTGAGCGGGAACCACTTCGGTAGGAAGATCATCTCGGGCGGCATGTCGGGCAGCTCGTCCCACGACCAGAGGCCGAAAAGTGCCAGCCAGATCCGGGTGAAGACCCGGGTGCTCTCCAGCCCGCCGTGCTCCAGCACCCACTCCTGCGCCTGGCGCAGATGCGGCGCCTCGACCGGGTCGCCCGCCAGCCGCAGCGCGACCCAGGCCTCGACCGTGGTGGAGAGGTCGGGCGGCCCGCCGTGGAAGGTGGCCCAGGTGCCGTCGGCCCGCTGCTGCGAGCGGATCCAACGCGCCGCCTCCTCGGTCTCGGCCGCCTGCCGCACGCCGAGGAACTCGCGCAGCAGCAGATCCTCGGCGTCCATCGTGACGTTGGTGGCGAGCTCCCCCTTCCACCAGCCGGCCGGGTCCTGCAGGCCGCGCAGGTGGTCGACCGCGCTGTCCAGGGCCCCGGCCGCGGTCGGCCGGGTGCGAACCTGCGTCGTCACTCAGACCTCCCGGTCCACGATGAAGTGCCCCAGCTCGACCAGCTCGGCGCGCACGTTCGACGGGATCGGCACCGAGGCGAGCGCCGCCTCACCGAGGGTCATCCGCCGGGCCGCCTCGTCCAGCGCCCACTGCCGCCCGCCCGCCCGGTCGATGGCATCGGCCCGCTTCGCCAGGTCGCCGGGGTCGACGAGCGCGATCGACGGGTCCTGCCGCAGCGCATAGGTGATCGGCAGCGACTTCTTGCCGGCCCGCAGGTCGGAGTGGACCGGCTTGCCCGTGACCGCCGGGTCGCCCCAGATGCCGAGCACGTCGTCGACGAGCTGAAAGGCCAGACCGAGCTGAGCCCCGTACGTCTCCAGCGCGGCCACGGTCGCGGCGGGCGCCCCGGCCAGCACCGCCCCGATCGCCGCGCTGGCCGCCATCAGCGAGCCGGTCTTCCCGGCCGCCATGTCCAGGCACTCGTCCACGGTGACGCTGTCCCGCCGCTCGAACGCGAGATCCCGCACCTGGCCCCGGATCAGCTCCCGGGTCGCCTTGGCCAGCAGCAGCGCGGCCGGTGCGGCGGTCGGCAGCCCGCTGTCGAGCACCACCTCATGGGCCAGGCCGAGCAGCGCGTCGCCGGAGAGCACGGCGCTGGAGCTGCCCCAGAGCACCCAGACGGTAGCCCGGTGGCGGCGTTCGCGGTCCTGGTCCATCAGGTCGTCGTGCAGCAGCGAGAAGTTGTGCACCAGCTCGACCGCGACCGCCCCGGGCAGCCCGACCTCGCCGGTGCCGCCGCAGGCCCGGGCCGAGAGAAGAGCCAGGGCGGGCCGTACGGCCTTGCCACCGCCGCGGTCCGGCCGGCCCTCGGCGTCGACCCAGCCGAAGTGGTAGGCCGCCTGCAGCCGGGTCGTGGCGTCGAGCCGATCGATCGCCGCCCGCATGGCCGGCGTGATGGCGTCGCGGCTGCGGTGCAGGCTCTCCAGCATCGTCGTCATGTCGTCGCACCGTCCAAGGTAGACATGGCGCTGCCGGTTGCAGCGCGCCCCGTCGAGGAGAGGTCCAGAACTCCGGCCGCGGCCGTCTCGCCGCTGCGCACCGCGCCCTCCATCGTCGCGGGCCAGCCGGTGGCGGTCCACGCGCCGGCCAGCCACAGCCCGCGCAGCGCGGTGGCCGCGGGCGGGCGCAGCCGGCCGACGCCGGGAGCGGGGCGGAACGTGGCGTGCCGTTCGCGGGTGACGAAGAAGTCGCGTACCCGGGCGCCGCGGGCGGCCGGCAGCAGGTCTTCCAGCGCGGGCAGCAGCCACTCGCGCAACTCGGCCACGGGCACGTCGACGAAGGCGTCGGCGGCCGAGAGCGAGACGGCGAGATACTGGCCCTCGGTGAGCCCGGACTGGGCGGTGCGGTCGAAGACCCACTGCGCGGGCGAGTCGATCGCAGCCACGAAGGGCCGGTCGAGGACCGTACGGTCGTAGACGACGTGCACGTTGATGATCGGGGCGGTGCGCAGCTCGAAACCCTCCGGCAGCACTCCGGGCGGCAGGATCCGGACCGCCACGTCCGGCGGCACCGCGCTGACCACCTGGTCGAACGGCCGCCCGTCGACGTGCCAGCCACCGGCCGCCGGGCGCACCGTGGTCACCTTGGCCGACGTCAGCACCTCGGCGCCGGCCGCCGCGAGGGCCTCGGCGGCCGGTGTGCCGTGCAGCTCGCTCAGCGGGACCAGCGACCAGCCGATGTCGGCCGCGGCCGCAGTGGTGAGCAGGCCGTCCTGGAAGACTTGGGCCGCCAGCGCCAGCGAGGTGTGCTCGGCGGTCGCGTTGAGGGTGGCCACGCCGACCAGGTCCCACATCGCCGCCACGGCCCGGGGACTCTGCCCGTGCGCGGCCAGCCACGACCCGAAGCTCTGCTCGTCGCTGGCCGGGGCGGCGCGGTCGACGCCGCGCAGGGCGAGCGCGGCCCGGATGAAGCGCAGCCGGTCGGCCACGCTCAGGGGGGTGTAGCCGACGAGCGACCGGGCCAGGTGCAGCGGGGCCGGGAGCGGGTCGCGCCGCAGCCACACCGGCGACCGGCCGGGGGCGACGACCGGGATCGCCATCCGGGGCTGCACGGTCACGCTGCCGGTGACGCCGAGGCGTTCCAGCAGGGCGAGGTACGCCGTACAGCAGCGCAGGAACACATGCTGGCCGTTGTCGGCGTCCAGGTCGCCCCGGCGGAACGAGTGGGTCAGCCCGCCCAGCCTCGGCCGGCCTTCGAAGAGGGTCACCCGGGTCCCGGCGTCCGCACAGCGCAGCGCCGCGGTCAGACCGGCCAGTCCGCCCCCGATCACGGCCACCGTCCGGGTCATGAGATCCGCCCCGCCAGCGAGCGCACCGCGATCGCGACCTTCTCCTGGCCCGAGAGCGAGAGCCGTTGGTCGAAGACCAGGCTCGGCCGGGCCTCGATGCGGTTGAGCAGCTGGCGGTAGATGCCGGACATGGCGAGACAGGAGGCCCGGCTGCGCCAGTCGAGCAGCGGGGTGAGCAGCAGCCCGTCGCGGTACCAGTCGCGCGCCCGCCGGGTGCTGAAGCGGATCAGGGCGGAGAGAGCGCCGCCGTCGTCGACCAGTGCCCCCTGCTCGTCCAGCACCAGCTTGACGCCGAATCGGTCCAGGTCGGCCTGCGGCAGGTAGACCCGGCCGTTCAGCAGGTCCTCGCGGATGTCGCGCAGGATGTTGGTCTGCTGCAGCGCGATGCCGAGCCGGTCGGCGTGGCGCGGCGCGGCCGGGTCCGGCGCGCTGCCGAAGACGCCGAGGCAGAGCCGGCCGACGGCCCCGGCCACGCAGCGGCAGTACGCGACCAGGTCGTCGAACGTCTCGTAATGCCGCCCGGTGACGTCCATCTCGACGCCGTCGATCAGCTCGTCGAAGGCGCCCAGCGGGATCGGGTAGCGGCGAGCCGCGTCGGCCACCGCGACCAGCACCGGGTCGGTGCTGCCGTCCAGCGCGGCCAGGTCGGCGCGGAGCCCGGTCAGCGCGGCCGTCTTCCGCTCGACCGGCAGGTCGCCGTCGCCGATGTCGTCCATCCGGCGGGCCAGCGCGTAGACCGCGCAGAGGACGGCGCGCTTGTCGGTCGGCAGCAGCCGGATGCCGTAGTAGAAGTTGCGCGCCTCGGACTTGGTGATCTCCTCGCAGCGGCGGTACGCCTCGGCCAGCGTGGCGGTCACCGGACCACCTCCCGGGCGAGGTGCCGCAGGACCCCGGCTTTTCGCGGGCGCGGGGTAACCGCGAGGACGTCGTAGTCGGCCCGCCGGAGCGCGTCGACGGTGGCCAGGCCGCCGGCCAGGAAGCCGCCGACGGCGAGCCGGGCCCAGCCTCGCAGATCGCCGACGAGCGGGGCCCCCAGGCGGAGAAGGCGGGCCGCGCGGTCGGTCTCGAAGGCCAGGAGTTCCCGTACCCGGGCCGGTGTCCGGGTCTGGTCGAGGTCGGCCGGGACGACACCGAACCGGGTCAGGTCCTCGGCCGGGAGGTAGACGCGGCCGGCCCGGCGGTCCTCGGCGACGTCCTGCCAGTGCTCGACAAGCTGCAAGGCCGTGCAAATGGCGTCGGACCACACCACCCGCTCGTCGGTGGTGACGCCGAACACATCGAGCACGATCCGGCCGACCGGATCGGCCGAGAGCGTGCAGTACTCGCGAAGGTCGGCGTAGGTCGCGTAGGCGGTGACGCGCTGGTCCTGCCGGTTGGCCTCGACGAGCCGGAAGAACGGATCGGCGGGCAGATGACACGCCCGGACCGTGTCGGCCAGACGGGACAGAACTCGCGTCCGGGGCTCGCCGCCGGCCCAGATTGGCGCCAGATCGATCGCGAAGGCGTCAAGGTTCGCCAACCTGTCACCATGGGATTCGTCACCCAGATCATCGACAGTACGGGCGAATCCGTACACAGCCTCCAGATGCCCGCGAAACCGGCGCGGCAGAATACGCAGCGCGACCGGGAAATTCTCCGTCCGCTGCTTCTCCCGCAGATTCAGTTGTTGGACAGTGACGTCCGTCCCCTCCGCCATCTCTTGATGGTGCGTCGCAAAGAGGGCCATGATCTGCGCAAGTAGAGGTAGTTGTGGGACGACTCTTTGTCACCAGGGAACAAACCCCATCGGTAGGTGCGGAATGCGTTCATCTGATTCGGTCGATGACGGCAGCCAAGCTCTGGGCTGGCTCGACCACGGCTCCGAGCTGGGCACATACCTCAACCGCGTGGAACAGCAGCCGAAGCTGCGCGCGCTGCTGCCGGTGCTCTTCGACCGGCTGCCCGAGATGCTGGACGAGGTCCGGCGCATGCTCGAGGTGAGCTGGCCCGACTACGCCGCCTTCATGGTGACCGAGCGGGATGAGGTGACCGGCGCGGCCAAGGCGTTCATGTCCTGGCTGATCGACATGGTCGAGGAGGGCGGCGACAGCAGCTCGCCGATCGGCAGCTACGCGGACCTGTTCGAAGAGGTCGGCCGGGTGCAGTGGCGGGAGGGCCGCGAGGTCTCCACCCTGCTCTCCGCCTATCAGCTCGGCGCCCGGGTGGCCTGGCGATACGTGTCCGGCGCGGCGCTGGAGACCGGCGTCGAGCCGGACACCCTGGCCGGGCTGGCCGAGGCGGTCTTCGCCTTCGTCGACCAGCTCTCCTCGGCCTCGGCCCGCGGCTATGTGCAGGAGCAGTCGCACAGCGCGGCCGACCGCGAGATGATCCGCGACGAGCTGGTCGAGCTGCTGCTCTCCGACCGCTCCGACAGCACCGCGGTGCAGGCGGCGGCGTCCCGGGCCGGTTGGACGGTGCCGCGCCTGGCCGCCGTCGTCCTGCTGGCCGACGACAACCCGATGGGTCACGAGATCCTCAACCGCCTGGACGCCGCGTGCCTGCCGATCCGCCGCCGCACGCTGGTCGGCGCGATCGTGCCCGACCCGGTCCGGCCGGGGCACCGCCAGCGGCTCAGCGCCGCCCTGGCCGGCACGGGCGCGGTCGTCGGCCACCCGGTGACCCCCGAGCAGTTGCCGGTCAGCATCCAGTTCGCCGAGCTGACCGCCCGGCTGCGGGTGGCCGGCATCCTCACCGACGACCCCGTCTTCGTCGAGGACCACCTGGACGCGCTGATCGTGCACCGCGACGCCAAACTCCTGCTGGCGCTGCGCGAGCAGGCGCTGGCCCCGCTCGCCTCGCTCACCGCACCCACCCGGGAACGGCTCAGCGAGACGCTGACCGCCTGGCTGCGGCACATGGGCGACCGCCAGGCGGTCGCGGCCGAACTGCACATCCATCCGCAGACCGTCCGTTACCGCATGACCCAGTTGCAGCGCGCCTTCGGTCCGGCGCTGCTCGACTCGCAGACCCGGGCCCGGCTGACCCTGGCCCTGGCCTGGGGACCGGCCGCGCCGTCAGGCACCACCGTCCCGCAACCCCGGCGACGCCACGGGCACTGAACCGCCGGTGTGCAGCTCGTCGTAGACGACCTTCATCGCGTCGGCCAGCGACGCCACGTCCGCGACCAGCGCCGGGTCGGTCGCCAGGCTGACCGACAGCACCCCGTCCCAGCCGAGGGCGCCGACCGCGATCGGTGCGCTCGGGGCCAGCGGCAGGATCGGGTAGACCCCGGCCAGCGGCACCCCGGCCAGGCTGAGCGGCATGTCGGGGCCGGGCATGTTCGACACGATGGCCTGGAACGTGCGCCCCCCGTAGACGGTGCGGGCGAACCAGGCATGACCGGGAACGGGCAGCACCACGCCGGCCGCGCGCATCGCGAAGTTGGAGGCGAGCATGCGGGTGCCGGTGTAGAGCCGGCGGCTGCGCCGGGCGACCTCGGCCAGCCGGGCCGGCTCCCCCCCGTCGACCGGGCCGAGCGGCACCTCGGTCATCACGGCGGCAGTCAGATTGCCCTCGGCCGCCGCGCCCGGCGGGCGCACCATCAGCGGCACGGCGACCCGGAGCAGCCCGTGCGGCGCGTGCGGCACGGCCGCCGACAGCCCGCCGGCCACCACGGCGAGCAGCACGTCGCTGACCCGCACGCCCCGCTCGCGGGCGATCTCGCGCACCCCGTCGAGCGGCAGGTCGACGGTGGCGAACCCGCGGGCCGGGGAGCGGCCGGTCGGCAGTTCGACCTTCGGGAAGCCGTCGGTGGCGAGCTGGGCCAGGCCGGCCGTGATGGCCGCCGTGCGCCGCAGCGGGCCGGGCATCCGCTGGGCCGGGAGGCGGGGCTGATAGCGCGGCTCGAGCAGGATCAGCGCCTGGGCGACGGTCCCGACGCCGTCGGCGATGACGTGGTGCACGAGGAAGATCGTGGCCGCCCGGTCGGCCTCCACGCCGAGGACGCAGAACCAGCGCCACATCGGCCGGTCGCGGGGCATCGGCTCCCCGGCGATCTCGGCCACCAGCTCGTGCAACGCGCCGAACCCACCCGGCAGGCCGTCCGGCCGGGTCAGGTCGCGCACCGGCACGTGCCAGTCCCAGTCGAGGTGGTCGTGCGGGACCCAGCGAGGCCGCCGCCAGCGACCACGGAACTCCAGCCGCTGGGTGAACCGCGGCAGCTCGCCGAGGTGGGACTTGACGGTCTCGACCATGACCTCGCGCCGCAGCGGGCCGTCGGTCGTGTCGACCACGGTCAGGCCGCCGACGTGCTGGGCGGCGGCCGGCGACTCGACGTGCAGGAAGAACGCGTCGGGGGCGGGAACGTCGGCCGGATCGGGCGTGAAGTGGCGGGCCAGCACGACGCCGATCCAGACGACGAGCGCACCGCCGACCGCGTCGAGGAGGAAGTGGTTGGCGGTCGCCAGCACCACGAAGAGCGTGACCAGCACGTGGATCAAGGAGGCCCACTGCCACCCGCGGGTCCGCTTGAGCTCGGCCAGCACGACGCTGACCCAGAGCGCCCAGGCGACATGCAGGGAGGGCATCGCGGCGAGCTGGTTGGCGTGCCCGACCAGCGGCGAGCCCCACGATCCCCAGGTCTGCCCCTGCAGCACCGTGTCGACGAACGGGGTGCCCGCGAGGAACCGCGGTGGTGCCACCGGATAGACCCAGAAACAGCTGATCGCGAGCACGTTCAGCAGCAGGAACGAGGTGCGCATCTCGCGGTAGCGGTCGGGCTGGCGCAGATACAGCCAGACCAGGGTGATGCCGGCCGCCACGAGGTAAGTGGTGGCGTACTCGTAGTTGGAGAGCGTGCGCAGCAGTTCGTGCGGCGCCAGCCAGTGGTTCAACGCCACTTCGACGTCGATGTGCAACCAACGCTCGAGATCGAAAAGGTCCCAGGCGTTGCGGTAGGCCGCGGCCTCGCGCGCCGGGCCGTGGAGCGCCTCGACGACGGTGTAGAACGCGAAGACGAGCAGCCCGAGCATCAGCTCACGCCAGAGGCGCGGCTTCCAAGCGGCACGCATGCCGGCAGGCCCCGAGGTCACCCTCGACTTCTAGCACTTGATCACCCTGACTGCGAGCGTAAGGATGGTCACTATGCGCGTTTGTTTACACCGCACGCATTCTCAGGGTCACTCCTGGCATGCGGCGCATCGCGCGCAGGCCCCAGGCTACGCAGACCCCGATCGTCAGCACGGTGAGCCCGCCGCTGAACAGGCGCGACAGCAGTCCGAGGTCGAGGCTGACATGCAGCAGACCCAGGCTCATCCCGGCGTCGATCACCCGCGAGACGCCCCAGACGATCGCCACCTGGGTGAACAGGCGACGCATGCCCTGGTGGTGGAGAAGCTGGGTCGGCAGCGCCACGAAGTCGCGGGCCAGCCGCATGGTGACCGGCTTGCCGATCGCCGCGCTGCCCAGGAAGAGCAGGGCCATCAGCACCGAGCCGAAGATCGGTTGCAACACGTAGACCAGGGCGCTGGACGTCACGAGGGCCAGCGCGGCCCGGCCGCAGAGCATGCCGGCGCAGAGCAGCAGGGTACCCGGCAACGCCTGACCGGCCAGCCGGCGCACGCCCAACGTCAGCGCGCACCACCCGATCACCGCGACCAGGCCCCACATGAGGCCGGCGGTGTGCAGCAGGACGAAGAGCAGCAACGTGGGCACGGCGACGCTCTCGACGAACATGCGCGCGCCTCTGATCAGCTGCGGCCGGAGCCGGCCGAGCTCGATCACAACGTCGTCGTGGTGGCGTCCGGGACGGGTGTCTTGCAGATCGGTTGTCATCAGCAATCCGGGGTTCTGGGGGTCAACTTGCTGTTCACGAGTACGGCTGAGAAGCGTGACCGGTTCAAATACCCGGCACCGGCACTGGGAGAACATCGGGTTTTCGCACAGTGGGCGAACGGGAGAGGACGGCCACCCCGATGATCAGGAGCGCGCCCGAACCGGCCAGGGCGGCCAGGGCGGCGGCGCTGGTCGGCGGGGTGACGTTGAACACCAGTACTCCTAGAAGATAGCTGGCCAGCGGGTTGGTGATAGTCATCGCGGCCA
>DASRYP010000659.1:0-4751 GCA_035687165.1 Actinoplanes sp.
CCCGCGCTGAACCCGCCCTCGACGTCCTGCTCCTGCACCCGAGCCGTCAGCATGATGATCAGGATCCCGGCCGTGGCCGGGTCGGAACGCAGCATCCGGCACGGGCACCTTATCCGGTTGGTACCGGTTGTGCGGCTGCTCGGCAAATGACGACGCATGCAACCCACGCGCACCCGCCGTGCAGCAGACCTGCATCCCCGTTCGGGTGTTCTGGAAGTCGCGAGCCACGCACGCACCGCCCGGCAGGAGGTTTCCGATGAGTCCAGTCCTCGACGACATCTGGTCCGAAGCTTTGTTCGCCTCGAATCTGCAGCGTTCCCAGCGCCCCACCCCCGAGCTGATCCGCGAGGTGGTGGTCACGACGGTTTCCAGCCTCGGCGAGGCCCGCTGCGCGGAACTGGTGGCCCAGGAGTTCGGCGAGCACCCCGACTGCGCCATCGGCCGCATGCTCTGGGCCCGGAACGCGGTCCGCTCCGCCTTCGCCTGACCGCCTTCGCCTGACCGCCTCCGCCCGACCGATGCCACCCCGCCCCCGCGTGACTGCTCGCCGCGCGCGGCACAGCCGGGGAAATCTGGGACAGGTCTGGTGCGGGGATCGCGTTGGGTCGTAGGCTCGCCGACATGCTGCACGCGCGATTGAACTGGTGGCCCGCCTGATCGGCGGCCATCCCCTTCGCGCGTAGACAACCACGCGGCCGCCTCCCCGAGGCGGCCGTCTTCGTCTGGTCGGACCTCGGTCGGCGCCGCCGAGACCCGAAAGAGGACCACCATGCGGCCTTTCGCCCTGCTCCACCGGGACGGCGCCGACCACGTCGAAGTGCTCGCCGGTGACGTCGTGACCGTCGCCTCGCTCGACGACATCCCGCTGCACCGAGGCCGGCCCACGCTGGCCGTCATCCCCTACCGGCAGATCACCGAGCGCGGGTTCGACTGCGTCGACGACGGCGTGCCGCTCGAATGCCTGGTCGTACGGTCGTCGCGGAAGGAGCCGCTCGACGCCTTTCCGCCCGGTCCGCTGAGCATCAGCGACGGCGGGTTCGACCTCTCCGACGACGATTACGGCGCGATCGTCGAGGACGTGCTGCGCGACGAGATCGGCCACGGCGAGGGTGCCAACTTCGTGATCCACCGCGTCTACCACGGCCGGGTCGACGGGGATCCGGTCGCTGCCGCACGGGCCGCCTTCGGCCGGCTGCTCGCGTCGGAACAGGGCACCTACTGGACGTTTCTCGTGCACACGGGCACCCGCACGCTCGTCGGCGCCACTCCGGAGCGGCACGTCAGCGTCGCCGACGGGATCACCATGATGAACCCGATCAGCGGCACTTTCCGCAACGGCTCCGGTCGCCTGCTCGACTTCCTGCGCGACCCGAAGGAGGTCGAGGAGCTATACATGGTCCTCGACGAGGAGCTCAAGATGATGGCGACGGTGGCCGAACACGGCGGTCAGGTCGCCGGGCCGTACCTCAAGCAGATGACCCATCTGACCCACACCGAGTATCTGCTGGCCGGACGCGGCTCGCTCGACGTGCGTGACGTGCTGCGCGAGACGATGTTCGCCCCGACCGTGACCGGCAGCCCGGTCGAGAACGCCTGCCGGGTGATCGCCCGGCACGAGCGCCGCGGACGTGGCTATTACGCCGGGGTGCTCGCCCTGCTCGACCACGACGACCAGGGTCGGCAGACGCTGGACGCGCCGATCCTGATCCGCACCGCGGAGATCTCCCCGGAGGGCGCCCTGCGCGTGCCGGTCGGCGCGACGCTCGTGCGCCACTCGACAGCGGCGGGCGAGGTCGCGGAGACGCACATCAAGGCGGCGGGCATTCTGGCCGCGCTCGGCGCCGTCACCTCGAGGCCCGAGCCGGCGCCGCCGGAAGCCGAGTCGCCCGAGGTGCAGACGGCGCTGGCCGCCCGCAACGACGGACTCGCCCGTTTCTGGCTCGACTCGCGGGCACCGGGAGCCCTCACGATCCCCGAGCTGGCGGGCCGGACCGCCGTGATCATCGACGGTGAGGACACCTTCACCGCGATGCTGGCCCACCAGCTGAAGGCCCTGGGCCTCTCGGTGACGGTCGTGCCGTGGACCGTGCTCCTCCCGACGACCGATTCGCCCACGCCGACAGCTCCCAATCCCGTCGAGGCAGTGGTCGCCGAGACCGTGGTCGCCGAGCTGGGGACCGTCAAGGTCGACGTGGCCGGCGCCGATCTGGTGATCGCGGGGCCGGGGCCGGGCGATCCGGGCGACCGGAACGATCCCAAGATCGCGGCGATGCGCGAGCTGATCACCGCGCGCCTCGACGAACGCAAGCCACTGTTCGCGGTCTGCCTCGGCCATCAGATCCTCGCCGGACTGCTCGGGCTCGACCTGCACCGGCGCGACTCGCCCTATCAGGGGCTGGCCCGCGAGATCGAGCTCTTCGGCACTGCCCGGCGGGTCGGTTTCTATTCGAGTTTCACCGCGCTCGCGTCGGCGGACGAGGTCGCGACCGCACACGGCCGGGTGGAGATCGCCCGCGACGCTGCCGATTCGGCCGTGCACGCGCTGCGTGGGCCCGGGTTCGCCGGTGTGCAGTTCCATCCCGAGTCGGTGCTGAGCCGCGACGGGCTGGCCGCTCTCGCCGAACTTCTCCCGGACGTGATGTCCGAAGTGATTCACCCGGTGGTGATTAGGCCCGCCACGAACGGGTAGCGAAGGGGGTTGCCGGTGGTTCAAGGGGATCGAGAGCCTCCGCTTGGGCCACCGGCACCTCTCATCCGGCGAGGACCCCATCGCCGCTGTTCGCAAGGTCGCCGATCTAGGCTGCAGGCATGGAAGCGACTTACTACTTCGATCCCGCGTGTCCGTTCACCTGGCGCACGTCGCGCTGGCTGGTGGCGGTCGCCCCCGAACGGGACGTCATGGTGACCTGGCGGGCGATGAGCCTGTTGGAGCTCAACGGCGACAACATCCCCGAGAAGTACCGCGGCAGGGTGATCGCGTCGTTCCGGGCGTTGCGCCTGGTCGAGGCGCTGCGTGCCGACAAGCGTGCGGATACGGCCGCCGCGTTCTACACCGAGCTGGGCACCCGTGTGCACGAGCAGGGCGCCACGCTGAACGACGAGCTGGTCGACCAGGCCGCGGCGGCCGCCGGTGTCGAGGACGCGAAGACGATTCTTGACGACGAGCGCTGGGACGAGGCCGTCCGCGAATCGCACGAGGCCGCCCTCCAGCTGGCCGGCCCGGGCATCGGCTCGCCCGTGTTGCATGTGGAGGGCGCCGCTCGCGGCCTGCACGGCCCGATCATCGACACGGTTCCAGCGGGCGACGAGGCGTCGAGCATGTTCGACTCCGTTGTCACCCTTATGCGCACCGACACCTTCTTCGAGGTGAAACGCGGACGGGGGTAAGCGCGTTTAACAGCGTGACGCGGGTGGGTATCCGCGTCACGCCGATCACCACGGGAGGCCAGATGTCCACAGAGCCACAGGTCACGCTCGATCCGCACACCCTCAACCCGGTCGAGGAGAAGCTACGCGGGCCGCTCGAGGAGCAACTCACCTCGGCACTTCAGGCCGCCACCGACAAGATCCGGCACACGTACGCGGGTGCGAGCGTCGACCAGGTGACCGAGCAACTGCTCGACCAAACCCGGTCGGGTCTGCACCCGGACATCGCCGCCGGCTTCAGCCCCGACCACATCCAGCTCCGCCGGGTCGCGGAGTCCATCGTCGGCGGAAACTGAGGAGGGCGGAAGCGACCAGGGGTCCACCTCAGTGCGAGAGGGCCGCGTGCCGCGTGCGCAGGAACTCCTGGAAGTCTTCGTGGGTGAGCGGCTTGGCGAAGAGATAGCCCTGGCCGTAGGGGCAGCCCATCTCGGTGAGCGCCACGCGGTGCTCGTCGAGTTCGACGCCTTCGGCGATCACGGCCAGGTCGAACGTGCGGGCCAGGTTGATGATCGTCTCGACCAGCGCCATCTGCTGCCGGCTGTGCAGGATGTCGTCGATGAACGACTTGTCGATCTTCAGGACGTCCACCGGCATCTGGCTCAGGTAGCTGAGCGACGAGTATCCCGTGCCGAAGTCGTCGATGGCGATGCGCACGCCCATCTCGCGGAGCTCGCCGAGATCGCGCCAGACCTGGTCGGCGTCGTGCAGCACCAAGCTCTCGGTGATCTCGAGCAGGACCCACTCCGGGTGGGCGCCGGTCTCGGCGATCACCTCCCGCACCTGGTCGACGAACCCAGGCGTACGGAACTGCCGGGCGGAAACGTTCACGCTGACGTACCGCAGTCGGCTGCCGGCCGCGGTCGCTCGCCACTCGGTGAAGGTGCGCAGCGCCTCACGCAGCACCCAGCCGCCGATCCCGACGATGGCGCCGCTCTCCTCGGAGAGCTCGATGAACTCGTCCGGCCCGAGCAGCCCGCGCATCGGGTGCTGCCAGCGTACGAGCGCCTCGAGCCCGGCCACCCTCCCGGTCGGCAGGTCGACGATGGGCTGGAACCGCAGGCGCAACTGGTCGCCGGCGACCGCCTCGCTGAGCGCCGCACGCATCTCGAGCCGCTGCAGCATCGCGTCGTGCATCTCGTCCCGGTAGCGCTGCCAGGTGTTCTTGCCCTCGGTCTTCGCGCCGTACATCGCCACATCGGCCCGGCGCAGCAGCTCGCTGATCCCGGCCGCCTCGGCACTGGTCGCGACGCCGACGCTGGCCGCGCACTGGACCAGGTGGGTCGCGCCGGTCGTGTCGCTGACCTCGATCGGCTCGGCCAGCGCGG
>DASRYP010000660.1:0-7542 GCA_035687165.1 Actinoplanes sp.
TGCTGCCCGGCGCGGGGGCCGGAGCGGGGCTGGGCACCCGGGCCCGGGCGCTCGCTGACTGCGGTTCTCCGTTGGGGTTCATTCATCCTCGCCGTCGCCGGGGGATCTCCTATTTACGCGGCACTTCGCAGACGGAGAACGCGTTCCGCCCTGCCGCGCGCTTGGTGATACCGAGTTTCGGGACCACATGATAGAGGTGTCTGTCCGCTGTGCGGGGGCACGCGTTCAGCCACGTGGCGATCTCCTCGTTAGGTGGGTCGCGAAACCTCAACGAACGGCCTTCGCGGCCGAAGTGATCCGCGACACCTCGCAGGATCCCAGGACGGACGGAGTGAACGGGTGAATCTCCGGACCGAACGCCTGATCGACGGCGCCGTGGCGGGCACCGCGGTCCTCCTCGCGGCCTTCTTCGGCTACCAGTTCAGCGGGTTGGGCAGCGACACCCTGCGACAGCTCGTCACCGACATCGTGCACATCCCGGTGGCGCTGGTCGCCGTCATCGCCGGTGTTCACCTCGTCCGGCACGGCGGACTCGACCGGCGGGGACACCGCGCCTGGTCGTTCATCACCGCCGCCTACGTCTGCCAGGTCGTCGGGCACACCGCGTGGCTGGTCGAGAACGACTTCATCGGCGCCCCGCGGTTCCCGGCCTTCGCCGACTACTGGTTCACGGCGTTCATCCCGTTCATGTTCGTCGGGCTGCTCCTGATGCCCAGTGTCCGCCGGACCCGCGCCGAGCGCACCAAGCTCGTCATCGACTGCCTGATCGTCGGCACCAGCACGTTCATGGTGCTGTGGTACCTCGTGATCGGCCCGGCGATCCAGACTGCGGGCGCCACCACGCTGCAGGTCGTCATGTCGTCCTCCCTGCCGGTCGGTGACCTGCTGCTGGTTCTCGCGCTCGCCTCGGTGCTGCTCCGCCGTCGCGGCCACAACGACGCGACCCTGCTGCTGGCCGGCGCCGTCGCGCTCTACATCGTCGCCGACATCGCGTACGCCTGGTTCACCCTTCACCAGTCCTACACCAGTGGTGGCTGGCCGGACCTGTCCTGGCTGGCCGGGTGCTACCTGCTCATCCTGGCCACCCGCCGCCGGCACCTCGAGGGCCGGGACGAGGGGTGCGAACGCACCGCACGCGTCCGGATCAGCCTTCTTCCGTACGCCGCGAGCACCATCGCCTACGGTCTGCTCGGCTACCTGGCCCGCGAGCAGGACCTTTACCCGCTCGGCGGGATGATCATCGGCGCGATCGTGCTGACCTCGCTGGTCGTCGCCCGCCAGATGTACGCGCTGCGGGAGAACCACCACCTCGCGGTCACCGACCCGCTGACCGGCCTGGCCAACCGCATCCTGGTCAACGAACGCCTCGCCGAGCTGGCCGACCAGCCACTCCACGACGGCCGGCACGCCGCGGTCATGCTCATCGACCTCGACCGGTTCAAGCCGATCAACGACCGGTACGGACACGAGGCCGGCGACGCCGTGCTGACCGCCGTCGCCGCCGCGCTGCAGACCGTGGTGCGCCCTGGCGACACCGCCGGACGGCTCGGTGGCGACGAGTTCGCCGTCGTGCTGCACGACCTGCCCCACCGGGCCGCCGCCGAACGGATCGCCCAGCGCATCGTCGAGGCCCTGCGCACTCCGGTCATCTTCGGGGACGTGCTGCTCAGCGTCGCGGCCAGCATCGGGGTGGCGTTCCGCGAGCAGAACATGAACGACGCCGAGGACCTGCTGGCGCACGCCGACGCCGCCATGTACGCGGCCAAGCGCGCCGGCCGCGGCCAGTACCAGATCTACACGCCCGAGCTCGACACCCGCGGCCGCGACGCCGAGCTGCGCCGCGCGGTGGCCGAGGACCAGCTCGTCGTGCACTTCCAGCCGACCGTCGACCTCAAAGCCGGCACGATCGTGTCGGCCGAGGCGCTGGTGCGTTGGAACCACCCCGAGCGCGGCCTGCTGATGCCGGCCGCCTTCATCGACCTGGCCGAGGAGACCGGCGCGATCGTCGGGATCGGCGAGTGGGTGCTGCGCGAGGCCTGCCACCAAGCCGCGGCCTGGCGCGCAAGCATCCCCACCGCCCGCAACGTCTGGCTCAACGTCAACCTCTCCCCCCAACAGGCCAAGCAGGACAACCTGGTCGAAGTCGTGACCGGCATCCTGGACGAGACCGGCTTCCCGGCCGACCGCCTGGCGCTGGAACTGACCGAGCACGTCGTCCTGGAGCCCGACGAGCCGACCGTGGCCCGCCTGACCACGCTGCGCGCGCTGGGCATCACCATCGCGATCGACGACTTCGGCACCGGCTACGCGGCGATCAACTACCTGCGGCGGCTGCCGGTCGACATCCTCAAGGTGGACGGTTCGTTCGTCGCCGGCATCGACGAGGACCCCCAGCAGTACGCCATCGCCGGGGCGGTGGTGGGCCTGGGCGCCGCGTTCGGCCTGCACGTGGTGGCCGAGGGCATCGAGACGGCGGGGCAGGCCGCGTCGCTGCTGCGGATGGGTTGCGCCTACGGCCAGGGCTACCACTTCCACCGCCCCCAACCGGCCGACGAGGTAGCCGCCCTGCTGCGCCGCGCCGACCTCCCGATCGGCTGACAGCGGCGGGTCCGCGGCTGTCAGGTGCGGCGTAGCACCAAGGCGCGGGCGGCGTCGATGCCGGGAAGCGCTTCCCCGGATTTCCTGCATGTTTCCGCACATGGCGAGGATCGGCATGCATCGATGTTGAGGAAGCGCTTCCCCGACGTCGATACTCCCGGGGCAACCCCGAACCCCTTTCCCCGAAGGGAGCGTCATGCATCCATCCCCACGGCTGCGCCTGCTGCTCGCCGCCACCCTCACCGCCGCCGCGACCGTCCTCGTCGCGACCGCCCAATCCGCCAGCGCCGCCACCGTCATGGTGCAGGCCGAGGCGTACGCCGCTCAGTCGGGCGCCCAGACCGAGCCCACCGCCGACACCGGGGGCGGGCAGAACGTCGCCTACCTCGCCGAAGGCGACTGGCTGCGCTACGACGGCGTCAACCTCGGCGCCGCCGGCAACCTCACCGTCTCGGCGCGGGTGGCGTCCGCGGTCGGCACCGGCCGGATCGAGCTGCGCACCGGCTCGGCCACCGGGCCGCTGCTGACCCAGTTCGCCATCGCGGCGACCGGCGGCTGGCAGACCTGGGCCACACAGACGGCCACCGTCGCCACCCACCCGACCGGGTCGCAGACCGTCTTCGCGGTCCTGCGCAACACCACCGGCGGGGACTTCCTCAACGTCAACTGGTTCTCGTTCGGCGACGCGGCAGCGCCGCCCGCCGGGGACGGCTGGATCCCGGTCGACACGGCGGCCTGGAACGCCCAGCTCGCCGAGTTCCGAGCGCTGACCCCGCGGAGCGTGCCGCCCACCTCGGTCCGAGTGCCGGAGTTCAACGCGACCTGCGCGTACAGCCACTCGCGGCCCGACGACCCGATCGTCTTCCCCGGGATGCCCGGCGCCTCCCACATGCACTCGTTCCTCGGCAACAAGAGCACCGACGCGTACGCCACCACGCGCACCCTGCTGGCCAACGCCGGGACGACGTGCCGCCCGGCGCCCGACCTGTCGGCGTACTGGATCCCGACCCTCTATGAGAACGACCAGGTCATCGAGCCCAAGGACGTGGTCGTCTACTACGGCTCCCGGCTCACCGACCCGACCCCGACTGTGCCGTTCCCGCAGGGCTTCCGCATGATCGCCGGGGACGCCCGGCTGCAGGCGCCCACCCCCGCGGGCTCGGTGAACGCCTTCTACTGCGCCGGCCCCGGTGGCGAGATCGGCCGCAGCGCCGACGGCAACTGGCCGGTCTGCGCGTCCACCGCCGTCCTGATGTTCCACCTGGTCTTCCAGGACTGCTGGGACGGCCGCAACCTGGACAGCCCGACCCACAAGGCGCACGTCTCCTACAGCTTCGACGGCACCTGCCGCGGCGACTATCCGGTGGCGATCCCGAACCTGTCGTTCCTTATCGCCTACCCCACCAGCGGCTCGGCGGCCGGTTTCCGCCTGGCCTCCGGGATGGCCTCGTCGATGCACGGCGACGCGTTCATGGCCTGGGACAACCGCGCCCTCGGCGAACGGGTCAAGAACTGCCTGGTGCAAAAGGCCAAGTGCAACACCAACGGCGACTTCTGACGGACGCGGGTACGCCGCGGGACTGCGCAGTCCCGCGGCGTGTCCGTTTTGCCGGTCTGTCTGCGGGCCCGTCTTGCGGGGCCCGTCTTGCTACGCCCGCGGGGTCAGCCGGATCACCGGCAGCTCGCGGTCCGTCTTCTTCTGATGCTGCGCGAACCGCGGCGAGCTCCCGCTGATCCGGGCCCACGCCGCGGCCCGCTCGGCCCCGGTGAGCTGCTCGGCCGTCACGTCGACGGTGCGCGCGCCCAGCTCGATCCGCACCTGGTCCGGATGTGCCCCGACGTTGTAGTACCAGGCCGGGTTGCCGGCCGCGCCCTGGGCCGACGCCACGATCAGCCAACTGTCCGGCCGGTCGTCCGGAAA
The DNA here is from genome assembly GCA_035687165.1 of Actinoplanes sp. Classification (GTDB taxonomy): domain Bacteria; phylum Actinomycetota; class Actinomycetes; order Mycobacteriales; family Micromonosporaceae; genus Actinoplanes. Next base: position 4,520 of record DASRYP010000660.1, read on the forward strand.
GAACTGCAGCGGAGTCTGCCGCTCGACGCCGGTCTTGCGCCCCACCGTGGTGAGCACCAGCCCCTGCGCCCCACCGCCCAGCTTCGTCTTGCCGCTCCGGATCCGCCTCATCGTCATCCGGTTCGCGAACGCCAGCAGCCGTCCACCGGGCTGCCGCGCCCCCTGAGTGCCCCTGCGGGTCTCGAACGCCACCTGACTCCTCCCGAGCCTCACCAACCGAAGTTCACGCCGTAGACAAGTTAGTTCACGACATGAACCACCGCAAGGTAATCTGGGGCCCGTGACGGCTTTCGGCGACGTGCTTCTGCGGCTCTCGGTGGTGATCCAGCGCCGCTACACCCAGATCTGCGCCGAGCACGACCTCACCCCCACCCAGGCGCTCCTGCTCTGCCAGGTCAAGGAGAAGCCGTCGCGGATGGCCGAGCTGGCCACGTCGCTCGGCATGTCCAAGAACGCCCTGAGCCAACTGGTCGACCGCACCGAACAGCGCGGCCTGGTCCACCGTCACCCTTCCGAGCAGGACAGACGAGTGATAACGCTCGACGTGACCCCCACCGGCCGCCGGATGGCCGACGCCCTCTACGCCGACGTCACCACCCGCATCCAGGACATAGCCGCCCCCCTGTCCCCCAAAGACCAATTCCTCCTGGAACTCCTGACCACCAAGATCATCGGCAACACTCGTCCCGACCTTCACCCGCAGTGACCCCGCTCAACGCCGACGACCGGCGGCACGGTCGACCACCACCCGTCGGACTTGTTCTCGCTCATGCCGGCAACGATCGCGAGACGTCCGTCCTCGGAGACGCCTGGAGACTCTGTTCTCCAGGAGACTCTGTTCTCCAGGAATCGCTGTTCTCCAGGAATCGCTGTTCTCCAGGAATCGCTCAGCCGAGGCTGGTGGTGGCGAGGCCCGCGGCGATCAGCAGGCCCAGGCCGTTGGTGGCCCAGTGCAGGGCGGCCGCGGCGAGCAGGCTTCCGCTGCGGCGGCGCAGTTCGCACAGCAGGACGCCGGCCAGCGCGGTAAAGGCGACCGCGCCCAGGACCGCGAGGACGCGGCCGGTGGCGCCGGAGCCCACGGCCGCGCCGACGGCCTGGTTGGCGCTGCTGAGGCGCAGCGACGGCAGGATGTGCCAGAGGCCGAAGAGCACCGAGCTCGTGATGCTGGCCCAGACCGCGCCGCGATGCAGGTCGACCAGGCCCAGGAGGACGCCGCGGAAGGCGACCTCCTCGAGCAGCACCGTGCCGAGCGGGACGACGATGAACGCGGTCAGCAGCGCCGCGCCGGGGTGCAGCTGGTAGCGGACGTCGTGGAAGGCGGGCCTGGTCCAGGGCAGCGCGACGCCGATCCCGTAGACGACCGCCACGGCCAGGATCGCGCCGATCGCGTATCTCAGACCGGGCACGAACGTACGCCGGGAAAGGCCCAGGTCGTGCCAGCTCAACCCGACCTTGCGGGCGAGGAGCACGAGCAGCAGCGCCACGGTCGGGCCGACCACCAGGCCGGTGTGACGCGGGCCGACCTTGTCGGCGACGTTCACCGCGGCGAGGATCAGCACGACGGCGCCGAGCAGCGTGAACAAGCGGCGCTTGGACGAGTAGATCAAACGGGAACGGTCAGGCATAGCGCAGAAAAGCGTACCCGGGCCCTGGTTCTCACAGGCCGGTGGCGAACTCTTCCAGGCCGACCACGCGCAGCAGTTCGAGCCGTTCGCGTGACTCCGCGTCGGCCGGGGTCAGGACCAGCAGCAATTGCCGTTGGTCGGGCGTGACCAGGGTCTCGCAGTCGACCAGCACCGGCCCCACCCGCGCGTTGATGATCGTCTTCCGGTCGGTGCGACGGACCCCCACCTCGTGTTCCGCCCACAGCCGGGCGAACTCGTCGCTCTCGTCGATCAGCCGCGCGACCAGGCGCTCGACAGCCGGGTCGCCGTGCCGACGGCCGGCCACCGCGCGCAGGTCGGAGACGATGGCCCGGGCCTGGTGGTTCCGCTCCGCGGGCGGGTGCCCGGCGCGGATGGCCGGGTCGGTGAACCAGCGGTAGACGTGGTAGCGCCGGTCCCCCTCGTAACCGGTCTGCTCGCCGGCCAGCAGCAACGACGCGCGGTTCTGGGCCAGCGTCTCCCCCAGGTCGGAGAGGACCATCGCGGGAGTGTCGCCGAGCAGGTCGAGCATGCGCAGCAGACCCGCCCGGGCCAGCCGGGCCGTGCTGTCGGCGGGTGGTGGCTGATGACCGGCCAGGTGGAACAGGTGGGCGCGTTCGTCGTCGGAAAGGCGCAACGCCCGGGCCAGCGCGCCGAGGATCTGGGTGGACGGCTGGCTGCTGCGCCCCTGCTCAAGACGGACGACGTAGTCGACCGACATGCCCGCGAGCATCGCCACCTCTTCGCGGCGCAGACCCGCCGTGCGGCGGCGCGGACCGCCGGCGAGGCCCACGTCGGCGGGGCGGATGGCCTCCCGGCGGCGGCGCAGGAAGTCGGCCAGCTCGGCACGTTGCATCACCCCATGCTGCCCCCACGGGTAGCGCCCTATCCAGGGAGTCGCGCTCCCACGATGGGCGCTCCGCTCCCGCGCGGGCGGCCGGCCGCGCACAGTGAGGGAGGACATCAAACGAAGGAGCATTCGATGCGAACAGTCACCTTGGGCACCACGGGCCCCACCGTGAGCAAGCTCGGCCTCGGCGCGATGGGCATGTCGAACGGCGTCTACGGGCCCGCCGACCGGGCCGAGAGCATCGCCACCGTGCACGCCGCGCTGGACGCCGGGATCACTCTGATCGACACGGGCGACTTCTACGGCATGGGCCACAACGAGTTGCTGCTGGCCGAGGCATTGCGCGGCCGGGACCGGGACAGCTACGTGCTGAGCGTGAAATACGGCGGCCTGCGCGGCCCGGACATGTCGTGGGCCGGGCACGACACCCGGCCGGCGGCCACCAAGAACTTCCTGGCGTACTCGCTGACCAGGCTCGGCACGGACCACATCGACATCTACCGCCCGGCCCGGCTCGACCCGGCGGTCCC
>DASRYP010000661.1:0-7770 GCA_035687165.1 Actinoplanes sp.
GAATCGGCCAGTTGCGGGCGCTGACCGCCCGGCGCCAGCGCGCCGCTCTGCTGCACCTGGACGAGCTCACCCACCTGCGCGGAGGCGCACGGAACCTGGACCCGGCCGTGCAGGTGCTGATCAACACCGGCGAGCTCACCCAGGTCGAGCTCACCGACGACGTACGGGCGCGGCTGGTGGTGGCCCGCTCGGCCCGGGTTCTCGAACACGCGCCCGACCTGCGCAGCGGCGTACGCGCGCAGCGGGTGGTGATCGAGGACGCGACCGTCGTCCCGGCCGCCGACGCCGCGTCCCGGCGCCTCTTCGGCCACCGCCCGCTCTGGGCTCCGGCCGGCGCCGACGGCCGGCGGTTGCTGGCCGGATCGGCCGACGCCGCGCTGGCCAAGCTCGACCTGCCCAGCACGCTGGACCCGGCGCAGTGGCGGCTCGACCGGCGGGGTCCGCGCGCCGACCGGCCGGTGGTCGGCCGGTACTGCCGGGGTGGGCCGGCCGAGTGGAAGCGGCTGCGCACCGAGCTGCCCGACCCGGCCCGGGTGGACGTACGCCTGCTCGACGGGGCCGGCACCTCGACCCGGTCGTTCGGCCGCTTCGGCCCGCCCCGGGGCTGGCTGGTCTACGCCCCCGGCGACGTCAGCCAACGTTCGTTCCTCGGTCAGATCGACTTCTACCTGCATCTGCCGCCGGCGGACGAGCCGGCCGACCCGGCGCCGGACGTGCTGGCCGCGCTCGCCGCCGGTTGCGTCGTCGTGCTGCCCTACCGCTATGCACCGGCCTTCGGGGACGCGGCGGTCTACTGCGCTCCGGACGAGGTCCAGGAGACCGTACGCCGGCTGCACGCCGACCGCCGGGCCCTGCGTGACCAGGGCGCACGCGGAGCCGACTTCGTCCGCCGACACCATGCCCACGAGCTCTACGCCGAGCGGGTCGCCCGGTTGGCAACCCAAGGGTGACCGGTTCGCACCCGAGCGAACCGTCAACCCGGCCCCGCGCCGACCGATTCCTCCGGGTGCAAGACAACCGAACTCGGGACGGCCCCCGCCGGCCCGCATGCGGGGAGGCATCCCCCGCCCCGCGTGCCGCTGCCCTGCCGTCCCCCGCGGCGGGGCAGCGGTATCTCTAGACCGAGGTCGCGGTCGGCCGAGGATGCGTGAGGGCCGTCCAGCGGCCCGGCAGGCGGCGTTTGGCGGTGAGACCGAACCCGCCGCCCTGACGCGGAGCGACCCGCTCGGGCTCGTCGTCGACCACCACAACCGCCCCGGGCGCCAACCGCCGGCCGAGGACGTGCAGGGCCGGGGCCAGCGGATCGGATCCCTCGGGCGTGATCGCGCCGTCGACCAGCAGCAGGTCGACCTGGGTCAGGTCGTCCAGGGCGTCCACGTCGTACCAGTCGAGCGTCCGGCCGTCGACGGTGAGCTCGGCCGGCGCGACGTGGCGGACCTCGACCGAGGTCAGGCCGTGCTCGGCCAGCTGGAACCGCACCCGCGCGGCGCGACCGGCGTCGTGGTCGAGCGCGATCAGCCGGCCGCCGGTGGGCTCGAGCGCGTAGCCGAGCCAGACCGTCGACGGGCCGCTGCCCAGCGTCACGGTAAGAGCCGGACGGCGTTCCCGCGCGATGTGCACCAGGCTGAGCAGGTCGCTCGGCTGCAGCCCAGCGCCGGGCGGCATCGGCGCGCGCGGGGCGATCTTTCGGAAGAGCTGGAACATCGCCTCGATCTCCTGGCTCTGCTCGCGCAGCAGCAGCTCGGCGCCGCGGCCGGTGAGGCGTTCGGCGCGGGTCATCGCGTCCGTGAGCTCCTGGTGGCGGTCACCGGCGGCGAGCCGCTCCTTCTCGACCGCGGCGATCACCCGGCGCTGCAACTGGTCGACCGCCCCGCGCAGGTCGCGCACGGCGTCCTGGGTCGAGCGGTGGACCCCCCGGATCCGCCGGGCCAGGTGGATCACCCCGGCGAAAATGGCGACGAGCAGCACCGCGAGCAGGCAGGTGGCGATCGCGGCCGCGCCGACGACCGACGACACCCCGACGCCCGCGGCCAGGACCATACTGGCCAGGATGCCGGCGACTTGCCGGCCGGACAGACCGTGGAGTCGCCGGGCGAGGGCCCGGACCAGTCGGAGCAGCCGAGTCATGATCATGTCCTGGGTCCGCCGCACATCGGGTCAACGCCGACGAGCCCCGGACCGTTACGGGATCGTCAGCAACGCGGGCAGCAAAGTCTTGATCCGGTCGACGAACCGGGCCGGGTCGTGCGCGGTGACCGCCTGCCTGGCCCGCCTGCTCTGCGCGGCGAAGAGCGCCGCGTCGGCTCGATAGCGATCGATCAACGCGGCCGCCTCGGCGCGCGTGCAGTAGACCGCCGCGTCGCCGTAGAACGCCTGAAAGCGCTGGGGCAGCACCACCACGCAGCCGATCGCGGCGGCCTCCAGCGCCGGTCGCGAATACCACTCGGGCGCGGTGCGCGGCGGGAAGTGCAGGTAGAAGTCGAGCTGGTGCAGGAACGGCCGGGGTGCGAGGTCGGCGGTCTGATAGCCCAGCCAGGTCGGCTCCACCGGGACGTCGCACGTGCCGGCGGGCCGGTCGGGCAGCCGCACCCGCACGTCCGCCTCGGGGAGCCGCCGGAGGACCGCGAGGCTGTCGGCGGCGTCGGGCGGCCAGTTCGCCGCGTCGCAAAGGTCGACGCCGGCCACGGTGGACGCCTGGGTGCGATCGACGGCCCATCCGGTGGGGGCGAGCGCGACCGGCAGGTCCTCCGGGTCCAGGTTCTCGACCGTACGCAGGGCAGCCCGCACCCCGGGATCCTGGGGAACCCACAACGGGTCGGCGCCGAAGAGCCGGCGCACGGCCGCCGCGCAGCTCGACGGCTCGTAGCGGTGGTCGGTGCCGTCGGCCCGCACCGGCGCGCGGTCGGCGACGACGAGCGCGCGGGCCGCCCGTACGCCACTGGTCTGCCCCTCGGTGAACTGGACGACTGCCGCCTGGCGCACCACCAGCAGCGCCGCCTCGACCGGGTCGTCCAGCGCGATCCGGTCGACCAACCCCTCGTTGATCAGGTCCTGCACCGGCGCTGCCGGTGGGATCCGCCGTAACTGAATCGCCCGGTACGAGTCCAACTGCAGCACCGCGACCCGCAGCCCCGCCCGGGCCAGCGCCTTCAGCTCGTCGACCGCCGTCCGCTGCGCGGTCTCCAGGAACCGCCAGTCGGCGACCATCACCACGTCGTACCGCCGCTCCGGAACCGTGCCGAGCAGATGGCCCGGCGCCGGAAAAGCCCGGTCCGAGCCGTCCGCCGGCCGGAACGCGCCGGCTTGCCGGGCCGCGATGAGCTGGTGATGCCGCTGATAGGCCGACCTGTACGCGGTCCGCGCCGGATGCATCCAGTGCGCCCGGATCTCCGAACGCGACAGCGAGCCCGCCGAGAGCCGGATCAACGCCAGCGGCAGCGAGTCGACATGCCGCACCCGGCCGGCCCCGAACGCGGCCTCGATCCGTCCGATGTACTCGGAGTCGGCGGCCTTACGCAGCCGGTCGAAGTAGCCGACCGTCCGCAACACCGGGCCGCGGCGCAGCAGCAGCGACGACGGGTTGAACCGCCCGCTGCGCACCCCGGGCCGGTTGCCGAGCAATTGGCCGGTGACGGCCAGCCCGTCCGAGGTGGTGGCGACCAGCCGCCGGTCGTCGATCAGCGGCCGCACCTGGCGTTCGACGCGCAGCGGATGGGACCAGTCGTCGGAGTCCTGGAAGGTGACGAACTCACCGCCGGCCGCGTCCAGTCCGGCGTTGCGGGCCGCGTACGTCCCGGAGTTGACCGGCATCCGGACCAGCTTGATCCGGTCGCCGAGCGCGACCGCCGCCTGCAACACGCCCTCGAACTCCGGCGGCGAGGCGTCGTCCACGATGATCACTTCGGTGTTGCGCCAGCTCTGCGCCAGGATCGAGCGCACCGCCGTGATCAGCCCACGGTCGGGGCGATAGGCGGTCACCACGACCGAGACCCGGTGCGGGCCCTCCACGCGTTCCGGCTCGGCTGCGGTCAGCCGGTCGAAGGGCTCACCCTCGCCCTCGGCGACCTCGGGGCCGGGCGCGGGCATCAGCGCGTGGAAGGCCTCCCGCCAAGGACCGGCCGACCCCGCGTCGACGAAGGGGTTGAGCAGGTCGGCGCGCAGTCCGGCCCGGGCCGGGTCGGCGATCTTCAGGTATCGGCGCAGCAGCTTGCGGGTCCGCTCGGGACTCTCGTGCGCGAGGGCGAGCTGGGCGTGCAGCGCCTGATGGGCCGCGGAGAGCGAACGCGCCCCGCAGACCCGGCGGGTCAGCTCGAAGAGCGCCAGCGCGTCGTCCCGGTCGGTCGGCTCCAGCTCCTGCAACGCCAGGGTCTGGGCCAGCGCGGCGACCAGGCTCGGGTCGATCTTGCGCCGGAGCCCGCGCAGCCACCGCCGATCCCCGGTCCGGGCGGCCTCGAGCAGGCGGTCGAGCGTGCCGTGCTCGCCGAGCGCGGCCCGGGCCAGCAGGACGCGGGCGTCGAGCGAGCGATTGCGGGCGGCGGTGGCGGTCAGCGCGAGACGGATCCGGGGACCAGCCGCCGCGATGTGATCATCGAGCAGGCCGGATGCGTGAAGCTGCATGCCCCGGTCAACGGACTGCCCCGGGCGAGGTGACGTCGATCTTCAGACGGCGGCCAGGACGGCGGCGGTCACCCGATCGCGTTCGGCCGCGCTCACCCACGACCCGACCAGGTAGAACGCGTCGACGACGTCACCACCCAGAGTGGAGATGCGGGCCGCGCGCACCTCGGCGCCGGCCTCGTCGAGCGCGGTCGCCACCCGGTAGAGCAGGCCCGCCGAGTCGGCGGCGCGCAGCTCGAGCACGGCCGCGTCGGTCGCCACGTCACGCTGCCAGACCACCCGGGGGGAAGCGGTGCCGCCACGCGCGCTCATCGCCCGGGCCCGTACGCGCTGGGTCACCGAGACGTCTCCGGCGGCCACCCGGCGCAGGTCGGCGGCGAGGGCGAACGGGTCGTACGGGGTGCCGTAGCGGGGCTGGGTGAAGAACTCGACGATCGCCCGGCCGTCGACCGTGCTCGCGTTCGCGCCGACCACGTCGAGGCGGTGCATCGCCAGACAGGCGGCGACCGCACCGAGCAGGCCCCGGCGGTCGGCCGCGGCCACTGCGAGCCGGTCGCCGTCCAGGTGCACGGCGGGTAGGTCACCCTCGAGCAGCTCGTGGTCGGGCGCCGGCGGCTCGGGCAGCTCGCCGGTGTCGAGCGCGAGGTGCACCCGGTCGACCAGCTCCCGCATCAGCCGGCCCTTCCAGTCCGACCAGGCGGCCGGGCCGGTGGCGTGTGAGTCGGCGCGGGCCAGCGCGTGCAGCAGGTCGAGCGTGTAGGTATCGCCCACCTTCTCGGCCACTCCCGAGATGGTCAGCGGGTCGCTCAGGTCGCGCCGGGTGGCCACGTCGGGCAGCAGCAGATGCAGCCGCACCATCTTCTCGACGGTCGCCACGTCGGCCGGCGGCAGGCCGATCCGGGCGGCGATGTCGGCGGCGATCGGCGCACCGACCAGGCTGTGGTCGCCGGGTAGGCCCTTGCCGACGTCGTGCAGGAACGCGCCGATCAACAGCAGGTCGGGGCGCTCGACCTCGCGGGCGTAGGAGGTGGCCTCGTACGCCGCCTGGACCAGGTGCCGGTCGAGGGTGAACCGGTGGATCGGGTGGTGCTGAGGCAGGCTGCGCAGGCGGGCCCACTCGGGCAGCCAGGCGTCGATCAGCCCGTACCGGTCGCAGGTCTCCCAGGTGGGTAGCAGGCCGGGGCCCGAGCCGAGCAGCGAGACCAGGGCCGCACGGGCGACGGGCGGCCACGGGTTGGGCAGCGGCGGGCAGAACGAGGCCAGCCACTCGGAGGTGGCCCGGGCGATCGGCAGTTGTACGGTGGCGGCCGCGGCGGCGACCCGCAGCGAGAGGCTGGGGTCGGGCACCGGGCCGATCGCGGTGCGGGCCAGGACCAGTTCGCCGTCCTGCTCGACCACGTCGCGGGCGACCGGGCGGCGGGTCGGCGCACCGGCGGGCACCCCGCGCCGACGACCGCTGCGCAGCCGGTCGGCGGCTCGCCAGGCGTCGTCCAGAGCATGAGCGACCGTCCGCGCGTCGCCGGCGACCCGGCGCAGCAGCGCGTCCCCGTCGTCGAGTTCGAGCAGCTCGGCGACCGCGCCGCGTTCCTGGGCGACGAGCCGGTCGACCCGGCGGCCGACCGCCAGGTGCAGCGCGTCGCGGGTGTCGAGCAGCCGCAGGCCGGCCGCGCGCACGGCCGGGCGCATCGTGTCGGCGACCCCGGCGCGGCCGATGGCGCGCAGCAGGGTCACGTCGCGCAGCCCGCCGGCTGCCTCCTTGAGGTCGCCCTCGAGCAGGAACGCGAGCTCGAGGGCGACCTCAAGGAGGCAGCCGGCGGGCTGCGCGACGTGACCCTGCTGCGCGCACTGGTGATTTCTTTGAGCTGGGGCAGCAGCCGCACCGCGGTGCGCCGCCACTGATCGCCGGCCGCCGCGACCAGCTCACCCGTGAGGGCCGCGTCGCCGGCCACGTGGCGGGCGTCGAGCAGGCCGAGGGAGACCTTGACGTCGTCGTGCGCGACCGACAGCGCCTCCGGCAGGGTGCGCACGGAGTGGTCGAGGCTGAGCCGGGCATCCCAGATCGGGTACCAGAGGGCGGCGGCGATCCGGTCGATCCCGGCCGCGCCGTTGTGCAGCAGCACGAGGTCGAGGTCGCTGTAGGGGGCACAATCGCGCCGGCCCAGCCCACCGACCGCGACCAGGCTGACGCCGGGCACATGGCTGGGAAACATCTCCCGCAACCACGAATCGAGCGCCGCGGCCCGTTCCTGCCGGGCAGCGGCGCCGATGTGCTCACGGAGCTTGTCCAGCGAACCACCGACCGGCACCTGGGGTGGGGTCGGCGGTTCGCTGGACATATGAGTCACTCCGCCGAGATCAGAGCGCGTCGAGTCCGCGCTCGCCGGTCCGGACCCGGATGACGTCGTCGACCGACGTGACCCAGACCTTCCCGTCACCGATCTTGCCGGTCTTCGCGGCCGTGACCACGGCGTCGACGATCTTCTCGACGTCGATCTCGTCGGTCACCACCTCGACCTTGATCTTGGGCAGGAACTCCACCGTGTACTCGGCTCCCCGGTACACCTCGGTGTGGCCCTTCTGCCGCCCGTACCCCTGTACCTCGCTCACGGTCAGGCCGGCAACGCCGAGGGCGTGCAGAGCCTCCTTCACCGCGTCGAGCTGGTACGGCTTGATGACCGCGGTCACCAGCTTCATACTCAGTCCTTCCCTGGGTGCAGTCATCGGAGTGTCTAACCGACCTTCTGGCTGACGTCGGCCTTGCCGTCGGCGTCGATGCCCGGCTTGTTCAGCCCGGCCATCGCGAACGCGCCGCCACCGCTGCCGGAACCGCCGGACGGGGTCAGGTCGTACGCGGTCTCGCCGTGGGCGGCGATGTCGATGCCCTCGATCTCCGCCTCTTCGCTGACCCGGCCGAGCTTGACGGCCTTGAGGATCAGGGCGAGCACGGCCGCGATGACGAACGAGTAGACCGTCACGATCAGGCTACCGGCGAACTGGCGTCCGAGCTGGGTCAGGCCGCCGCCGTAGAACAGGCCCTCCGAGGCACCGAGGACGTCGGTGATCGCACCGTTGACCTGGGTGGTGGCGAAGAAGCCGATGAACAGCGAACCGATCCAGCCACCGACGAAGTGGACGCCGACGACGTCGAGCGAG
>DASRYP010000662.1:0-8250 GCA_035687165.1 Actinoplanes sp.
CCCGGCACGATGACCGCCGACCCGATCGTGATCGCCGTCTTCCAGGTCTTGCCCTCGTCGGCCGAGGTCTCCACCTTGACCCTGGTCGCTCCCGGCACCCGCACGCTCAGCACGTGCGGCAGCGTGGTGGCCACGCCGGTCGACGACACCGGAGCGTCGTACGCCACCTGGAGCAGCGGCAGCTTGCCCGGCGCAGCGGACTTGAACGTCCACTCGGTCGAGGTCGACCGGCCGTAGAGCCACTCGTCACCCTCGTCCCGCGCGGTCGTCACGGCCAGCTTGTAGGTCGCGTTCCCGGCCGGAACCGGCACGTCCTGCCAGCCGTCGGGCAGCGTGGTCAGCTCGACGCCGTCGCGGAAAAGCGTGGCCGGCGCCGGTTCGAGCAGGTAATGCCGGTCACTGCTGTCCACGAAGGACGCGACCCGCAGCTTCAGGGTGTTGCCCTCCCGGGTGTTGCCGTGCCCGGTGGGGGTGGCCGGCCGGACGACCGGCTCGTACCAGGTCTCCGAGGCGGACCCGGCCTTCGGATAGGTGATCGCGTCCTCCTGAATGCCACCCCGCAGGTTGGTGCCGCCGATGCCGCCCCACGGCCAGGCATGGTGCACCTGGTGCTGCCACAAGGTCTCCCCGGTCGACACCCACTCCACACGCTCCGACGGCGTACGCACCTGGCGGAACGCGTCGTTCCACGAGTACTGCTGCTCCGGACGCCAGCCGAACCGCTGCTCCTGAATCCAGTCGAAACCGCCGTTGTCCTGGTAGTGGGTCTTGATCCGGTAGGTGTTGGCGGTGGTCACCCGGTGCACGATCTGGCTGGGCACCTGGCCCTTGGAGACCTGGAACACGTCGTACAGGTAGGGGCTGCTCGGGGTCAGCGTCAGCGAGATACTCGCGCCGGGCTTCGCGGCCCGGGCCAGGATCTTCTGGGCGTCGTCGGACGGCACGAGAGCCGTGGGGATCGGCATGCGGCCGCCCTCGGGGCTCCACGGCTGCCAGGCGCTGCGGTCGAGCGGCACGGCGACCAGTGCGAACGCCGCACCGGCCGCAGCGGCCGCCGCCGAGGCAGCCGTCTCGTCGTCCGACTCGATCACGACCGCCTTGCCCCGGACGTCGCCCCGCAGGCCCTTCACGAGATCGAAGCGGCGGGTCCCCTCGTAGGTCGGGGAGTAGACGCACAGGTTGATGTCGAGGTCGCCGGTCACGCCCGGGATGCTCGCCCGCAGCAGTGGAGCCACGAGCTGCCACCGGGACGAGAACTCGAAGCTGCCCTTGCGGAGCTTCGCCGTCGGCGTCACGTTGACCTGCTGGACGTTGCTGAAGCTCATGAAGCCGTTGATGATGCTGCGGCCCGCGCCGGTCACCCGGTGCGTGTAGAAGCTCTGGACGGTCTGCTGCTCGGCCGGCTGGGGCGTCTCGATCCGGATCGGCTTGGCCGTGCGGGCGTCGAGCACCACAGTCAGGTCCCGATCGACCTTGAGCTCCGGGATGGTGGCCAGAGTGTCCTGCTCGTCGAGTCGGCCGCCGTCCGGGATCAGGGCGTCGACCAGGTAGTCGCCCTCCTCCACCCGGTAGATGCGGCTGGTGCCGACGAAGAAGTCGAGGATGTCGGAGCGCTGGTTGTCGCCGAAGACCTGGAGGACGGGCACCGGCGCGGGTTGCCCGGAGCGGTCGATGGCGCGGAACGTCACGCTGTGGCTTGGCCCGTTGAGGCTGCCGCCGATCGCGGTCGTCACCTTCACGCCGTTCGGGCCGGCCGCGGTCAGCCAGCCGCTGAACGGCCCGGGCGTCGTGGCGCTCGGGTCGAAGGTCAGGGTCACGTCGACGTTGCCGCCGGCCGGCACGGTAACCGTCGAGACCGAGGCGGTCACCCCGGGAACGTCGTCGGTCAGGCTCAGCGGCACCGCGGCGCCGCCGCTGTTGGTATAGGTGACCGTCCGCTTGACCTGCGCCGGCGTCCCGCCGACCTCGTTCAGCCCGAAGTCGGCGACGCCCGTGCCGAAGACCTGCTGTCCGGTCGCGCGGGTCAGGTCGACCCGCCCGGCGCCCTGGGCATAGACCGAGGTGCCGGCCGTGGTCTTGGCCGTACTGATCAGCTCGTTCTTGATCTGCGCGGCGGTCCAGCCCGGGTGCTGCTGGGCGATGATCGCGGCGGCCCCGGCCACGTGCGGGGTGGCCATCGAGGTCCCGGAGGCCGAGGTGTAGAGCTCGTCGACGACGCCGCCCATCGAGGTGCCCGCGGCCCGAGCGGCGACGATACCGACGCCGGGCGCGGTGATCTCGGGCTTGAGGCCCTCGTCGCCGAGGAGCGGGCCACGGCTGGAGAACTCGGCGATCGAGTCGTCCCGGTCGACCGCGCCGACGGTGAGTGCCGCGCGGGCTGTGCCGGGCGAGCCGATCTGGTAGGGGCCGGGGCCCGAGTTGCCGGCGGCGATCACGAAGAGCGATCCGCTCGCGACGCTGAGCTCGTCGACGGCGGCGGTCATCGGGTCGTCGCCGCCGGTGGCATCGGCACCGAGGCTCATGCTGACGATCTTGGCGCCTGAGTTCGCCGCCCACTCCATACCCTCGATGATTCCGGACATCGCTCCGGAGCCGTCGTCGCCGAGCACCTTGCCGATCAGCAGTTGGGCGCCGGGTGCGACGCCCTTGCGGGTGCCGTTCGAGCCGGCGCCCGAACCGGCGACCGTGGAGGCCACGTGGGTGCCGTGTCCGTGGTGGTCGACGGTCGAGCCGCTACCGCTGAAGTCGCGCGCTTCGACGATGCGTCCGGCCAGGTCGGGGTGGGTCGCGTCGACACCGGTGTCGAGCACGGCGACCTTCACGCCCGTGCCGTCCAGGCCGGCCTTCCAGGCGTCGGGTGCGCCGATCTGTGCCGTGCTGCGGTCGAGCAGCGACGTGACCTTGCCGTCGAGCCAGATCTTGCCGGTGGCCGTGGTGCGCGCGCCGGCCGCGGCGCCGACCTGCGTACGCCAGAAACCGCCGAGCGAGTCCTTGTCGGCGCGGACAGCGACGGCGTCGATGCTGTGCAGTTCCTTGCCGGTGGGGGCACCGAGGCTCCGGGCGGTCGCGGCACTCTGCGCGGACTTGACGATCAGCGGCAGGGTGGGGCTGGCGGCGTCGCCGAAGCCGTCGGCGATGAGGTGCTGGACGTCGAAGAGCTCGGCGTCGACGCGACCCTCGGCGAGCGGCCGCACGGCGTCGCTGGGGACGACGCGTACGCCGTCGGCGGTCTCGGTCGTCGAGAAGGAGATCCGTTCGCGACCGGGGCCCGGCCGCACCGTCGCCGCGACCCGGCCGTCGCCCGCGGGGGCGAGCTGGACGACGTCACCGGTGACGAGCGTGATCGCCTGCGCCGCCCGGGGGGTGGCGGAACGTGCGGGCGCTGGTGCGGCCGGGATGGCAGCGACGGCGGGTCCTGGGGGGAACCCGGCGACGCTGCCGGCTCCGATCAGGATGCCGGCGAGCGCACCGGTCAGGCGCTTGTGTGGTGACAAAGCCGACTCCTTAGCGTGCGGGGGTGCACGCAGTTTGGTGGGAGCCGATGCGCTGCCGGGAGATCTTGGCGGTGCCGCAGAGACGACATGGCGCGATGTGGACAGGCAGGCCAGTGAACGGGATCAGCCGAGCGACCGGGCGATGCCCTGGGCCTCGGCGACACTGGTGAAGCCTTCGAGGCACCCGGCCCGACCGTGACCTTCGGAGTGGCGTTCCGAAATTTTGCTGACGAATCGGTAAATTGGCGCTATGGCAATGGTCTTGGCACGGGGCGTTCGGCGGCGATGAACGTCATCGCGGAAACACTGCTGACCACCCCCGCCCCCGTTGCCATCTGGGCGACCCTGTGGATCCTCACCCTGCCGGCCATGCTGCTGCTGGCCGACCCCGAGGCGATGCGCCACCCCGGGCAGGCGCTGCGGTCGCAGTTGTTCTCGCGGCGGTCCGAGAATCGCCACCGGGCCGCGCTCGAGGCGATGGCTGCGACCCAGTTCGCCGAGGAGGTACGGGTCGCCGCCGACCGGGCCGCGCTGGCCGCCGAGCGGTGGCAGGAACGGTGGGAGCAGGCCACCGACGACGTCTGCACCGCCTGGCAGGACTGGCTCGACGCCGACGCCCGCGTGCGAGCGCAATTCGCGGCCTCGGCCTTCGGTACGCCGTGGAGCGCGCGGACGCCGACCGAGTACGCGGCCCGCGAGCGTTTCCTGCACCGGATCGTACGAACCGCGGCCGG
This sequence comes from Actinoplanes sp., assembly GCA_035687165.1. Lineage (GTDB taxonomy): Bacteria > Actinomycetota > Actinomycetes > Mycobacteriales > Micromonosporaceae > Actinoplanes. The sequence goes on from DASRYP010000662.1 coordinate 4,229, forward strand.
CCACGGCTGGCTCCCGGCCGCCGCGGCCGCCGACGCCCTGGCCGGTCGAGGCGGGTGGGACGCCCGGCTGCACCCGCTGGACCAGGAACTGGTCGTCTCCCGCGCCGCCGCGGGCCACCTGCGCGACCGTTACGAACGGGCCGTCGCCGCCGAGCGGGGGGCCCGGCACGACGCAGACCTGGCCCGCCGCACCAGCGACAGCCTGCGCCACGAGTCCCGGACCGCCGCCGAGCACACCGCCGGCCTGCGCCACCTGCTCCCCGCCGATCCGACGGTCGGCGCCCCGACCAGCGAGCTCGCGTTGGTCCCGGCCTAGCCCACTCGGGACGGTCTGTTGTGCACGGACGTCGAGCACGCCAGGATGGTCGGCATCACCTGTGGTGATCGATCGGACGGGGAGCGTGATCATGGGCACGGCCCGGAAGTTCAACAAGATCCTGCATTCCGAGCTCGACGTACACGCGGCCTGGATGCCCGTGACGAACACCTTCGCGCTGGGTGACTACGGCGTGATCAGCGACGGCGTCTTCGTCAAGATGGGCAACATCGCCGAGTACGGGATCACGTTCGCCGCCGCCTCGGGTGGGCAGGCCCGGCTGCGCTTCCGCTCCGACGGCACCCGCGTGACGAAGTTCGTGGCCGGCGTCGAGGTGCCGAACATTCCGCAGGTCGACCTCGAGGCGTCGATCCGCATCGAGTTCTCGACGGCCGACTCGTTCTACATCGACGCGCCCGTCCTGAGCGTCGACTCGATGGAGGACGTCGCCCGGGTCGGTGACGCGCTGCGCACGGCCGAGGGCTGGCGCCGCAAATACCGGGTCGTCTTCTCGACTTACACAGGTCAGGCGTGCACGGTCATCTCGTCCCGCAAGGCCGACTCGACCTTCGAGCTCAGCGCCACCGCCGATGTGCTGCGCCTGCTCGAGCTGGGCCACGCGCAGGGCGGCATCACCCTCTCCGGCGAGACGGCGGCCGGCCTCGAGGTGATCGGCGCGACCGGCGTGATCGGGCTGCGCCTGTTCAAGTTGCGCCTCCTCACCGGCAGCACCGACGTGCTGCGCCCGGACGAGGACCCCGACCAGATCGAGTACGACACCACGGCCGAGCCGGCGGACGACGTCTGAGATGCGGTCCGAGCTGATCGAGTTCTTTCGCTTCGACGAGCAGAACTCGGGCCTGCTGCGGGTGGGTGACCGGTTCCTGCGCGCCCGCGGCAACGAGCCGGTCACTGAGGTACGGATCCCGATCCGGCACAGCGACTTCCTGCGCCGGCTCGACCATCTGCGCTACGCGGTCGAGACCGACGCCGGCCGCCGGGAGGAGGCCCTGCGAGCACTGTCCGAGGTGGTCACCAAGGTGCTCGGGAACTGTGCGGCCGGGGACGAGCCGGTCCAGATCGACCTGGTGACCAACGCCGCCGAGCTGAGCGCCCTCCCGTTCGAGCTGGCCGTCGACGACGCGGGGCGGCCGGTCTTCGCGGCCGCCAACCCGCCGCTCGTGCTGACCCGGCGGGTACGCACCGGCGCGCACGGCGTACGCCAGGTCTGGTGGTCGACGCCGCGGGTGCTCTTCGCCTGCGCCGCCCCGGCCGGCGCGGGCCGCCCGGTGCCCCTGGAGGAACACCGGGCGGCGCTGCGGGACGCGCTCAAGCCGTGGAGCGAGCCGCTGCCGGTCGAGGGGCTGGACGACGCCCTCCCGGACAGCCGCCGGGTGCTCACCGTCATCGACCGGGCCAGTCTGACCAAGATCCGGGACGCCGCGGTGGCCGCAGCCGCGGCGGGCCGGCCCTACACCCACCTGCACCTGCTCGCGCACGGGTGCGACGTTGGCGACCAGTTCGAGCCCGCGTTCGGCGTCGCCCTGTTCGCCGACGACGACCGGACGCTCGCCGAGGTGACGCCGGAGATGCTCCGCGCGGTGATCCAGCCGATCGACCCGGGCCCGGTCGTCGTCACGCTGGCGGTCTGCGACGGCGGCAACGAGTCGAACAGCGTCACCGGTGGTGGCAGCCTCGCCCACGCGCTGCACGAGTCGGGCGTACCAGTCGTGCTGGCCTCGCAGTTCCCGCTCACCTTCGCCGGCTCCAAGACGTTCGTACGGCACTTCTACGGCGAGCTGCTGGCCGGCGCCGACGTGCGGGAGGCGTTGCACCGGACCCGCTTCCGGCTGCACGCCGAGGGCGCTGACACCATGCACGACTGGGCCAGTCTGGTCGCGTACGTGCAGTTGCCTGAGGACTATCAGGACCGGCTCTACGAGGTGGCGATGCGGGCCGAGTGGGCGTCGCTCTGCACCGCTCAGTTGTGGTCCGACCGGCTGGTCAACGAGGGCATCGACGACCCCGCGGCGTACGACACGGTCGCCGCTCAGCTGAGCTCGCGCATCGCGTCGCTGACCCGCTACGTCGAGGGTCCGGTCGCCGCGCCCGCTGTGGCCGCCCGGCTCGAGAACCTGGGCGTGCTCGGCAGTGCGCAGAAAAGGTACGCCGAGCTGTCGTTCCGCCGCGCCGCACTGGGCGACGACGACCGCTGGTCGGCCACGGCCCGGGAAGCGCTGGCCGAGGCCCGCCGCCGCTACCTGCAGGGCTTCACCCACAACCTGTCGCAGCACTGGCACGGCGTCCAGGCGCTCTCGCTCGAGGCCACGCTGACCGGCCGCATCGACCGGCCCGGCCAGTGGTACGCCGCCCGCGAGGCTGCCGAGTCCGACGAGGACGCCTGGGCGCCCGGGTCGCTGGCCGAGCTGCACCTGCTGGCCCCCTTCGCCGGCCTCCCCCGGGCCGTCGACGAGGCCGAGGGGCAACTGGCCGAGCTGGTGCGCCGCACCCGCGAGCAGTGGCCCGGCGACGACCAGTTCCCGGTCGACTCCACGATCCGCCAGCTCGGCCGCTACGTCCGCTGGTGGACGCGGGCCCACGGCTACTTCCCCGGCGAGCACGGAGATCTGACCGCCGACGCGGCCCGGCTGCTCGAACGGCTCAGGGCGCTGTCGGGACCATCCAGTCCAGCACCGGGGTCCCCTGCGGGGTGACCAGCACGCACTTGACATCTCCCCGCCCGGAAAGGGACGGGGGTTCCCTTGGTCACCCTCGGGTTTCCTGTTTCACAGCCAGCTGCCGCACCCGGGAAAGATCTCCCGGCAGTGGTCTCACACCAGCTCCGCAGGCAGACACCGCCAGCCCGGCGGCGCTTACAGCAAAACAGTCACCCCATCCCGCCGGAACCGCAAACGGGAAAGCGCTCATCTTCGCCCCATCGCCGCTCTAGGGTCGGACCGTGAGCACCGGCACGGCGGGCACCGAGGAGGTCCGACGCCTCAACGACGAGCTTGAGCGGCAGGTCCGCGAGCTCGACGCGTTCGCGTACTCGGTCTCGCACGACCTGCGGGCCCCGCTGCGCGGCCTGCTCGCCCACGAGGCGGCCCCCGGCCCGACCGACTGGACCATCCCATGACCGCCGAGCAGCTCCGGGCGCTGGTCGTCGCCGACAACGACGACGCCGTGCTGATCGGCCACTCGCTGTCCCGGGCCGGGATGCCGGCGCGGGTGACCCGGGCCGAGACAGCCCAGGAGGTGGCCAGCGCTCTCGCCGCGAACCCGGTCGACGTGGTGATCTGCGACTACAACCTGCCCGGCGTACGGGCCGAGGAAGTCCTGGCCCAGGTCCGGGAGCACGACCCCGACCTGCCGTTCCTGCTCGTCTCGGGTCAGACCGGCGAGGAGGTGGCGGTCGACCTGATGCGCGCGGGCGCCCGTGACTTCGTGCTCAAGGACCGGCTGGCCCGCCTCGCCCCCGCCGTGCGGCGGGAACTGCGCGAGGCGGCCGAACGCCGGCAGCACCGCCGGGCCGAGGAGGCACTGCCGTTGCTGGCCGAACACGCTCACGACGTCATCTTCCACTACCGCCTGCGGCCCGCGCCGGGCATGGAATACCTGAGCCCCGCCGTCGAAGCGATCACCGGTTACCGCCCCGAGGAGTTCTACGCCGATCCGGCCCTGATCTTCCGCCTGGTCGAGCCGGACG
>DASRYP010000663.1:0-4340 GCA_035687165.1 Actinoplanes sp.
GAGAGCTTCGCCAGCATGTTGTCACGAGGCCTCGAGAGCGTCTCGGCCTCGCAGGGCAAGGCCGACGCCCTCGCCGTCCAGGTCGCCCAAGGCACGCTCCAGGACCCCGCGCAATACACGATGGCCGCCAACGAAGCCCAACTCGGCCTGCAGCTGACGCTCGCCGTTCGCAACAAGGCCGTGGAAGCTTTCCAGGAAATCATGAGGATGCAGGCCTGACATGACTGACCGCCTCCCCGCTCCGGTCCGGCGCGTCACGGACACGTTCCGGTCCTTCACATCGGGACAGAAGGCCGTCACGATCGCGGCGGTGGTCGCCCTTCTCATCGGCGGGTATTTCTTCGCCACGTGGGCGTCGAAACCCTCCTACTCGATCCTGTTCAACAACCTCTCGGCCAAGGATGCCAGCGCGATCGTCGAGTCGCTGAAGAAGGCCGGGACGAACTACGAGCTGGCCAACGACGGCCAGACCGTTCTCGTGCCGCAGGATCAGGTGAACGATCTGCGCCTCTCGCTGAGCGGCGAGGGCCTCCCGGGCGACGCCGGCACCGGCTACGCACTGCTGGATCAGCAGGGGATCACCACCAGCGACTTCATGCAGCAGACGAACTATCAGCGCGCGCTCGAGGGCGAACTCTCCAACACGATCAAGTCGATCGACGGTGTCGAGGCGGCCACGGTGCACCTCGTGATCCCCAAGAAGGACGTCTTCGCCGACGAACAGGACAAGCCGACCGCGTCGGTCCTGGTCGCCTCCGCCTCCACCCAGCCGCTCAGCGCCGACCAGGTGCAGGCGATCGTGCACCTGGTGGCGTCGAGCGTCGAGGGCCTCGACCCCACGGAGATCACGGTGGCCGGCGCCGACGGCCGGATTCTCTCCACCGGTGGGGGTGCGGCCATCGGTTCAGGTGGGGGCGGCGGCACCGAAGCGCAGACCGTCGCCTTCCAGAATCGGATGAACAGCTCACTCCAGAAGATCGTCGAGAGCGTCGTCGGTCCCGGCCACGCGGTCGTCACGACGACGGCCGAGCTGGATTTCGATCAGACTCAGCAGCAGAGCCGGACGTACAACGCCGACCCGTCGGTGCCCGCGCTCTCGGAGAGCAACAACCGGGAGGCCTACAACAACTCGGCCAACTGCGCCGGCGGCGTGCTCGGCCCGGACAACATCGCCGGCCCCGGCTGCTCTGCCGGAAACTCCAGCAGCGGTCCCGGGCAGTACGAGAACAGCAGCAACGCCCGGCAGAACGCTCTCAACGAGATGAACGAAACCCGGAAGACCGCGCCGGGCGGCATCAAGAAGCTGAACGTCGCCGTACTGCTCGACAGCACGGTCGCCGGCAGCGTCAATCCGACGCAGGTGCAGCAACTCGTCAGCGCGGCAGCCGGCATCAGCAGCGCGCGCGGCGACACCATCGCGGTCTCGGCGATGCCGTTCGACCAGAGCGCCGCCCAGGCCGCCCAACAGGCCCTGAGTGCCTCCTCGGCGGCGGCCCAGCAAGCCAAACAAATGTCGCTGATCAAGACCGGCGCGCTCGGCGCGCTCGTCCTGATCCTGGCGTTCCTGGCCTGGCGGTTCAGCCGGAAGACCAAAAAGCGCCGGAGCCTGAGCCCCGTGGAGCGCAAGCACCTCGAGGACATGCAGGCCGCCCTCGATGCGCAGAGCCTCGCCCAGCTCAACCAGGCGATCCCCGCGCAGATGCTGGGGGCCGGGATGGCCATGGACAACACGAACGTGCAGGCTCGCGAGGAACGCCAGCGCGAGATCGACCAGATGGTCAAGGATCAACCTGACGAGATGGCGGTGCTCCTGCGCGGCTGGCTGGCCGCCGATGTGACGCGCTGACCCATGTCGCGGCGGCCGGCTCGCGCCGGCCGCCGCTACCGCCGTTTCGGGTTGACTTTTTGTTGACGGTCTGAGGGAGTACGCGTTGACCACACCAGCGCTCACCACCATGTCGATGACGGGCGTGCGCAAGGCCGCCATCATGCTCGTCCAGTTCGGCAAGGAGCAGTCTGCCCATATCCTGTCGCAGATGTCGGAGAAAGAAGTCGAGATGGTCTCGGCCGAGATCGCCCGGCTCGGCAAGCTGGAACCGACTCAGGTCGACGACGTGATGGACGAGTTCTACGCGATGGCCACCACCCGGTACGCGGGATCCGGCGGCATGGAGTACGCCCGGGAGCTCCTCGAGGCGTCGCTCGGCAAGGAACGCGCCGCGCTGATCCTGGGCCGCCTCGAAGCCTCGATGAACGACATCCCGTTCAACTTCCTCAGCCACGCCGACCCGCGGCAGCTCCTCTCCTATGTGCAGCACGAGCACCCGCAGACGATCGCGCTGGTGCTCGCGCACATCCCCTCGGCGCTCGCCTCGTCGATCCTGGCCGGCCTGCCGATCGAGGTGCAGACCGAGGTCGCGCACCGCATCGCGGTCATGGACCGCACCTCCCCCGAGGTGATCCGCCAGGTGGAGCAGGCGTTGCAGCGCAAGCTCTCGACCGTCCTCCAGCCGGACGAGCTCTCCACGGTCGGCGGTCTGCAGCCGCTCGTCGAGATCATCAACCGGGCCGACCGGACCACCGAGCGGCTCATCCTGGAGGCCCTGGACGCCCGCAGCCCGGAGCTGGCCGAGGAGATCCGGCGCCGAATGTTCATGTTCGAGGATATTGTCCATCTCGAAGACCGTGCGGTGCAGCTCGTGCTGCGCCAGGTCGAGCCGGCCGACCTCGCGACCGCCCTCAAGGGCGTGCCCGCGACCGTGAGCGACAAGGTCACCAAGAACCTCTCCGAGCGCGGCCGCGACAACCTGCTCGAGGAGATCGACCTGCTCGGCCCAGTGAAGATCAAGATGGTGGAAGAGGCTCAGGCCAAGATCGTCTCGGTGATCCGTGCGCTCGAGGAGTCCGGGCAGATCGAGGTCCAGCGCGGCGGCGAGGCCGATGAGCTCATCGCCTGAGAGCGGCAGTCCGGTGCTGCGTGGCACAGTGGCCGATTCCGCGGCCGCCGCGCGGTTCGCCACCGACCTGCGCACCGGGTTCCCGACCGACGGCGATTCGCTCGACCGCGCCAAGCAGCAGGCCCGCACCGCCGGGTACGCCGAGGGCTGGGCGCAGGGCCAGCGCGAGGCCGCCCAGGCAGCGCAGCACGCGGCGTCCCGGGCGATCGCCACCGAGCAGGCGCACGACCAGCGACGGGCAACCGCGCTGGCGCAGGCGGTGAACGCGCTCGGCCGGGCCGTCACCGAGCACGAGAACCAGCTGATGCCGACCTTCACCGAGCTGCAGGAAATACTGCTCGCGCACGCCTTCGAACTGGCCGAGGCGATCGTCGGGCGCAGCCTGGAGGACCCGCAGGGCCGCTCCGTGGGCGCGCTGCGCCGGGCGATGGCAGCCACCCCCGAGGCCGGATCCCTGGTGGTCAGCCTGCATCCGGACGACTTCCAGACCCTGATCGGCGAAGCCGGCGAGTCCGAGTTCGAGTACGAGGGGCGCCGGGTGCGCCTGCGCCCGGCCGACGAGCTGCGCCCGGGCGACGCCGTCGCGGAGACCGACATGACGACGGTGGACGCCACCATCGCGGCCGCCGTGGCCCGCGCCCGGGAGGCGCTGCGGCTTTAGGTTCGGGGACGGAGAAAACGCCATGACGGATGTGTTCCGGCAGCGCATTTCGGCGGCGCTCGAGGCGGCCCGGCCGCTCACCCGTGGCAAGGTGGTCGGCGCGGTCGGCCTGCGGGTAACCGTCAGCGGGATCGACGCGCGGGTCGGCGACCTCGTGCGGATGGGCGAGGGCCCCGACGCGATCTTCGCCGAGGTAGCCGCGCTCGAGAACGACAAGCTCTCCTGCCTGCCGCTCGGACCGATCGCCGGGCTCCGGGCGGGCACCTCCGTGGTCAGCACGGGCGGGCCGCTACGCGTCGCGGTCGGCCCCGACCTGCAGGGCCGCATCCTGGACGGCCTCGGGCGCCCGATGGACGGCGGCCCACCGTTGAAGGGCCAGTTGGTCAGCATCGACGGGACGCCCCCCTCGGCGATGGAGCGCCAGCTCGTCGACGCGCCGATGCCGCTGGGCGTACGAGTTCTGGACACGCTCGTGCCGTGCGGGCGGGGGCAACGCATGGGCATCTTCGCCGGCTCCGGCGTCGGCAAGTCGACCCTGCTGAGCATGATCACCCGGGGCACCTCGGCCGAACTGAACGTGGTCGCCCTGGTCGGCGAGCGCGGCCGAGAAGTGCGCGAGTTCATCGAGCACGATCTGGGCGAGGAAGGGCTGGCCAGGTCCATCGTCGTGGTCGCGACCTCGGACAACCCGCCGTTGGTGCGCCTGCGTGCGGGCGCGGTCG
>DASRYP010000664.1:0-3095 GCA_035687165.1 Actinoplanes sp.
GGGCGGCGCCGATCGCCAACCGGGCGGCGGCGTAACGGCGGCGACGCCGCTCGGCGCTGCCCTGCACCAGCAGTGCGTGCCCCTGCTCGATCGGCTGGTGGAGCTGCTCGAAGTGCTGGGCCGCGGACGCCGAGAGCAGCACGGCCGAGTCGGCGTGGCCGCTCTCGGAGAGCACCACCGCGGCGGCCCGGTCGAGATAGCCGGTGAGACCCGGGTTGTCGCCGAGCCGCGCGGCGGCGGTCCGCGCGGTGGTCAGGGTCGCGGCAGCCTCGGTGTGCTCCCCCAGCGCGGCCAGCCCGCCGGCCAGGTCGCCGTGCCAGCGCACGATCATCGGGTCGGACCCGCCCGAGGACGCCTCGAGGTCCCGCAGCCGCCGCAGCGCCGCGACTCCCGACCGGGTCTGCCCCGACCGCAGCTCGGCCTGTCCCAGCGCGTGCAGGTTGCGCCGCAGGTAGAGGCTGTCGCCCTCCTGCTGCGAGGCGCGTACGCCGTGCCGGGCGAACGCGGCCGCCGCGGCCAGGCTGCCCCCGGCCAACTCGGCGACCGCGGCCGTGTACCAGGTTGGTCCCGGGCTCAGCCCCGCCCGCCGGGCGGCCCGCACGGCCCGGTGCGCGTAGTCGAGCGCCTCCCGGCAGCGGCCCGCCCGGGTGGCCACCTCGGAGAGGCTGCGCAGCACCTCGACCCGGGCCTCGCCGATCCGGTCCTGCTCGGCCACGACCAGCAGGCTGAGCAGCGCGGCGCGGGCCTCGTCGAGCCGGTCGTCCATCATCGCGAACCGGGCGGCGACGTAGCGCGGGCCGTAGTGCAGCCAGTCCGGCGCGGGGGTGGCGGGCAGCACGAGGGCCTGGGTGAGCGTGTCGGTCCAGCCGGGATCACCGCGCAGCCGCTCGATCTGGGCCAGCACGCTGAGCGCCATCGCCTCGGTGGTGGGGTCACTGGCCGAGCGGGCGGCCAGGGCCGTACGGGCGGCCTCGTCGGCGGCGCGGTCCGGGTCACCGGCGAGCAGGGCGGCCCAGGTGAGCCGCAACAGGACGGGAGCGAGCAGAGCCGGGTCGTCGCCCGCCTCGGCGAGCGCGGCGGCGAACATCTCCCCCATCTCGGCCAGGCCCTGTCCGGCCAGGTCGATCAGGACGAGGCGGGCTCGCACCCGGTGGCCGGGCGGGGCGTCGGCGGCCAGGACGGCCTCGGCGGCCCGGCCGGCCAGGGTGGCCGTGCCGCCGCTGAGGCCGCTGCGGGCGGCGGCGACCAGCCAGTCGAGCCGTTGGGCGGCGATGGTGTGCGGGCAGCGGTCGGCGGCGAGCAGGTAGAGCTCGGCGGCGGTGCGGCCGGCGCCCCGCTCGGCACAGCGCCGCGCGGCGGAGGCCAGGGAGCGGGCCACGGCCTCGTCGGGGACGGAGCTGCGCAGCGCCCGGTGGCGCAGTGCTTGGACGGGTTCGGCGGCGCCGGCGGCGAGCGCGGTATGCGCCGCGGTGCGGGCGTCGGCCGAGGCGTCCTCGGCGATCACGGTCGCGAGCAGGGGTGGGGTGAAGCGGACCGCCGCACCGTCGACCGCCGCGACACCGGCGGCGGTGGCCAGGCGCAGATCGTGCACGGCGTCCTCGCGGCCTGCCCGCAGCAGCACGGTGACGGTCGGATCGGTGGCGAGCGCGGCGACCAGCAGCGTACGGATGCTGTCGGCGGGAAGCACGGCGAGCCGATCGCGCAACAGCTCGCGGGCCGCGTCGGGCAGCGGGGCCGGCCGCCACGCCGGGCCGGCGGGCAGCGCGGCGGCCAGGGTGAGCGCGAGGAACGGGTTGCCGGCGCTGGCCTCGTGCATCCGGCTCGCGGTGCGGCAGGGCAAGCCGTACGCCTCGAGCAGTTCGGTCAGGTCGTCGGGCGCGAGCGGCGGCACGGCGAGTTCGAGGGTGGGCGCCGGGCAGAGGCGGCCGGCCCGACGGCGGCCGGCCGCCGGGTCGGGGTGGCGCTGGGCGGCGATCACCCGCACCCGGGGCCCCGGGCGGCGGCGCATCGCGAAGGAGATCAGCTCGGCCGACTCGGCGTCGAGCCACTGGCAGTCGTCGAGCACGATCAGCACGGGCCGGGCCTGCGCGCAGTGGGTGAGCAGCAGCGGCAGCACGAGACGGCGGGCGAGCGCGGGGGCGCCGGCCCGCGGCGGGCGACCCTGCCGAAGAGCGGCCAGAGCGGCGCGCTGGGCGGACGGCAGGGCCGGCTCGGGCAGCTGGGCGACCAGGTCGGCGATGCCCGCGTACGGGATCAGGCGCTCGCCGCGGGCCGGGCGCAACCGCACGACGAGCTCACCACGCGCGGCGGCCGCGGAGGCGGCCGCGTCGAGCAGCGCCGTCTTGCCGATGCCGTCCGGTCCGTGCAGGGCGACACCGCCGCCCGCGCCGAGGCGACTCTCGATCGTCGCCAGGAGCTCGCCCCGGCCGTGCAGGATGGGCACGTCGGACTGCACGGTGCCACCCCCTAGGTCCGATCCTGGCTCAGACTAGAAAGTGGCAGAGGCATTCATCAATAGGTTCATATTCGCCAACAGATTGACAATCTCACATACATCCCAGTCGGTACCTATCACCGGGATAGTGAAGCCGCGCCCTAATCGTCGTCGCCGTCGTCGTCCTCGTCACCGTCATCGCCGCCGCCGCCCGGGCAGCCGGACAGGGCCAGTACCGTCGCGCCGCCGCCGGCCACCAGCAGCGCCCGGCCGAAGAAGGCACGCCGGTTCAGCCCGGCCCCACCCACGGTTGTCGTCGAAGGTTCGTCCCGCTCACGAGTCGCTTCGTCCATGCCCGCATTGTGGCAGCGCCGGGACGCATCTGGGGAGAGTCCGAGCGCCCGCCACCGCAGACCTGACACGAAACCACTCGCGCGGTGACCCATGTCGGACTGGATCGTAGGCGTTGACCGGCGAGGCGGGTCGTCGCAGGGTGCGGCCCGGCGGCATGCCGGACACTGTGGCGGTCCGGCCCCGGCGGAGCTTGGCGGCGACCGCGGAGTCACCTCAGAGAGCCGACCCGGGCAGCAGTACGCGGAACGTCGCCCCGCCGCCGGGCGGTGACTCCAGTTCGACCCAGCCGCCGTGCCCGTGCACGATC
>DASRYP010000665.1:0-12065 GCA_035687165.1 Actinoplanes sp.
GAGGGACTTGCGCATTTTCGCGAACTGGTCGCGGGCGTCGAGCAGGACGACCTTGCCGCGGTGGCCTTTGGCCTTGCGGTTGGTGAGGATCCAGAAGTAGGTGGAGATGCCGGTGTTGTAGAAGAGTTGGTCGGGCAGGGCGACGATGCCTTCGAGCCAGTCGTTTTCCAGGATCCACTGGCGGATGCGCGACTCGCCCGACTCGGCGGCGCCGGTGAACAGTGGCGAACCGTTGAAGACGATGGCGATACGGCTGCCGCCCTTGCCGTCGGCGGTGACCGGCTTCATCTTCGAGATCATGTGCTGGAGGAAGAGCAGCGAACCGTCATTGATCCGGGGCAGGCCGGCACCGAAGCGGCCACTCTCGCCGAGCGTTTCGTACTCGTGCTCGACCTCGTCTTTGACCTTTTTCCATTCCACGCCAAACGGCGGGTTGGCCAGGATGTAGTCGAAGTGCTTGTTGCGGTGGCCGTCGTCGCTGAAGGAGTTGCCGAACTTGATGTTCTCCGGGTCTTGGCCCTTGATCATCATGTCGGAGCGGCAAATGGCCCACGACTCAGGGTTGAGTTCCTGGCCGAAGACAGTGACGGTGGCGTCGTCGTTGAGCTGCTTGATGTGCTCCTCGGCGGCGGAGAGCATGCCGCCGGTGCCGCAGGCCGGGTCCAGGACCGTGCGGGAGGCGCCGGGGATGCTGAGCGCGTCGTCGTCGGGCGCGATGAGCAGGTTGACCATCAGTTCGATGACTTCGCGCGGGGTGAAGTGCTCACCTGCGGTCTCGTTGGACTGCTCGGCGAAGCGCCGGATCAGCTCCTCGAAGACGTAGCCCATCTGGTGGTTGGAGACGATGACCTTGGGCTGGCCGTCGTCGTCGAGGACGGGCTTGCCGTCCTTGAGCTCGACGGGCCGCAGATCGAGATCCGCGAACCGGCCGATCACCCGATAGAGCAGGTTCGCGTTGTCGAGGCGCCGGATCTGCTGGGGGAAGTCGTACTTGTCGAGCACCTCCTGTGCGTTCTCGGAAAAGGCTCCGACGTACGCGAGCAGGTGCTTCGCGGCCTGGCTCGAATCCTTGGTGATGGCTTTCAGGGTGTAGCGGCTGGTGTTGTAGAAGCTGTGGCCGGCGGCCTTGCGGAGGAACCTGGGCAGGTCGACGTCCTCCCTGCCTTTGAGCTGGTCGTATACCCCGAGGACGTTGTCCTTGGCGGGTTCCAGGACGCACTCCAGGCGGCGCAGCACGGTGAACGGCAGGATGACCTTGCCGTAGTCGGACTGCTTGTAGTCGCCGCGGAGGAGATCGGCTACCGACCAGGCGTGGTTCGCCAGTTCGGTGTGCTTGCTGCTGTTCAACGGGTTCCTTCCGTCAGGACCGGGACGGGGGCGTTTCTTCTGGACTATCGGTGGTGCTCAGGTGTCGGTGTCGGGTGGGAGTAATGCGCCTTCGGTGAGGCCGGCGCTGAGTACTCGTGCGGCTTCATCGGCCAGGCGGTTTGCGAGGTCGGCGGCGACCCGCATCGTGTGCAGTCGGCGGAACGCCATCGCGTACCGATGCTGCTCGGAAAGCGGCAGCAGGGGTACGCGCAGGCGGCGTACGTCGACTCGAACGATGCTGGTGCCGTTGGCGGCGGCGTTGAGGTTGTCCTCGGCGGCGAGGAACCCGGCGAGGAACCACGGGTCGAAGCGGGTGGGATCCGGGCGTAGCAGGTAGAGCTGCCTGCCCAGGAGGTGGCCGGCGTCGGCATCGGTGGCTACCCGGGCGACGCTGGTGCCGTGGTGCAGGATCTCGGGCAGGATGACGTCGCCGGCCTCGATGGTGATCTCCTCGCCAGTCTGCTCGGCAGGCCCGGAGGCGGGCCGGCGATTGAGCACATCCTGCGTCGTCAAGGTCCTGACCTGGTCTGATTCGTCGCGTGATGCGTCCACCGCGCGGTGGTCCATCAACGGGACGCGGACCAGCGACAACGCGTCACCGCGTAGGAGATCGGCGACGGTTGCCTGCCGCCAGTCCCTCGCTGTGCTACCCGCGGGCGGCCAATGCTGTCCGCCGCTGAGTGCGGTCAGTCCGGCAGCGGCACGCCGTAATCTGTCCCGCACCGCCAGCGTGGTGGCGGCTAGTTCCTCTGGTGGGGCGACTGCCGGTGTAGCCCGGACGTGCCGTGCCGGCGTGAGGTCGACGGCATCGTCCAGCAGGTCCACGACCGGCACGGCGCGGGCTGTGCCGGGGATCGCGTCGAAGGCGTCCGGGTGCAGGTCGTACTCGCGCCAGGTGCCGAGCACGAGGCTGCTCAGGGCGGGCCAATCCGCGGTCGGGCGACGGGTCGCTGTTTTGTCGGTGCGGCGCGCGTTGGCGGCGGCCGTGTCGACGAAGAGGACGTGCTGTGCCGGGGCCGTCTGCTGATACGGGCGTTGTAGCAGCCACAGGTGTAGCCCGATGTGCAGAGGGGGCGCCGCGCCGGCCGGGAGCGCGATCACGGCGCGCAGCGTGCCGGTGCGGACGAGTTCAGCCCGGATACGGCGTCCCGCGGCTCGCTCGGCGGTGGCCGGTGGCATGAGCATGACGACCCGCCCGCCCTGCTGTGTGTGGCTCAGGCAGTGCTGCACCCAGGCCAGTTCCGGTTCGCTCTTGGGGGGCAGGGTGAACATCCATCGTGGATCGTAGGCCAATTCCTCGTGACCCCAGTCCCGGTCCCCATATGGCGGCGCGCATAGCACGGCCTCCGTCATCAGCCCGGGGAAGCCGTCGCCACGCATGCTGTCACCGACGCGCACGGTCACCCCCGCGTTTGGTGTCTCCAGTGCGATACGGACTGCGGCCTGGGCGGCTAAGCCGGCGACGACGTCCTGGCCGTACAGCTCGGTCGCACCCCGCCTCCCGGCTGCGATCAGCAGGCCGCCGCCACCGCAGGCGGGATCGAAGACAGTAGCCGGGTAGGGCTCGCCCGGAGTGACCAGCAGGTCGGCGATCAGTTCGCTCAGCGGGACAGGGGTCTGGTAGTTGCCGCCGCTGGCCGTGTCGTCGGAGTTGTACTCAGCCAGGGCCTCTGCGGTCGGCACGGCGCCCACCTCGGCCACGCTGCGCAGCAGGGCTCGGAGCAGGTCAGCACTTTCGTCGCGGTACCGCTGATTGTCGATCCCCGGCACGTAGTCGTGGTAAGGCTCAACCGCCAACCCGAGCCGGGACATGAGCATCTCGTCGGGAAGTGCGATGACGTCCTTGAGTTCGCCCGGACCCATCCGCCCAGCGGCCAGCACCAATGGGAGGAGCCACAGCGGGGCTGCCTTGGTCGTCAGCTTGGCGCGCAGGGCGTCCGCAGGGGAGTCGGCCGGGAGCTGCCCCCGGGCGGCCAGCCAAGCGCGCACGGAGGCCAGGTCGTATGCCGGACTTGCCTCCGTTCCTCCGGACGGCGCGGGAAAGTCCGGGTGTCGCCGGCGCCAGTTGCTGACCGTGGCGCGCGTGACCCCGGCCAGCCGGGATATCTCGGCGGCGGTCACCAGGGCGAGGTCCGGCATGTGACGTCCTGTCGGTCGGTACTGGGATGTTTCATTGCGGACCCTACACTACGCCGGAAGCGTCTAGACGGTTTGACAGTGCTTTCACTTGCAAGTCAGGCCGGAGTCGCTTAGGGTTTGGTCGGTCTGGCCGTCCGCCTACCGCTCCGGCGATTCGGATCGCGCCGCGAACGCGATCCACCCGCTCCATATGCGCCGCCCGGCCTTGTCGCACTCGGCCGGCCAAGGGTCACACCGCGAACAGGGAGAAGCGCTCCATGAGTGAGAACACAGGCAACCGCCCGTCCGGCCGTGGCGACAAGCGCCGCCCGACCGGTGCGGCCCGCGACCGGCGAACCGTTCGCCGCGCGTCCCGACCCCGGTCCACGTATCGCACGAGCGTCTATCGGCTGCGCATCGACCTCGACCGGGAGGGCCTCACGGCTGTCCTCAACCACCGTTACCTGCGCGGCAACGACTTCACCACCGTGACCACCGAAGTGGCCGGAGCACCGGCGCTGCTGATCCACGGGCACGTTCCGCAGCCTGTCGCCGATTGGTGTCCGGTTGTCACGGGCCTGACTGGTGACGCGATGACGGTCAGCCACAGCAGCGCAGGCTGCGTCCTGGTCGTCGCCGTCGACGATCAGGTGTACGCCCTGACCTACGGCACCATCGGCCGGTTCATGCTCGACGCGGAGAGGATCGACCCCGGCTTCGGTATCGCGTTCGCAATCCGGGCGATCGAGCCGGAACAGGTTCGCCGGGTCACCCGGCGGGTGCTGGCCTCGACCGGGCGGGTCGAGCGCAGCCTCGTGCCGGGTGGTCAGCACATCCGCCGCTATGCGATCGAGGGCTTCGGCGAAATCGTCGGTCAGCTGTCCGGTCACCTCACCAACGCCCAGCTCACCGTTGTTCGCGGTAGCACCCGCCCGGTGTCTATCGCCGGCGCCGAGTCTCTGCAGATCGCAGTGAGCACCGATCCCGCTGGGCTGATCGACGACCTGCGCGAGATCAGCCGGGTCTGCGCCCGCGAATCCCCCGCGCCCGACCTCGAATTCATTGCCCAGATCCGGCCGATGCGCCCGGGAGACAGCACAGCCCGGCTCGACGAACTGCTCGACTCTTTGCTCGGCGCCGACGGGCACCCCGACCTGGGCCTGGCTGTGCCCGCCACCCAGATCGACTACGAAGCCTCAGCCCAGTCGTACGTGGTCAAGCTGCCATACCGGGCGGTCCACACTTCCGACCTCGGCCTGGACACGATCCTCGAGAGCACCCGCAAGCGGCCCGCCGGGCGCCGACTGGAAACGTTGAAGATCGGCTCCATCGGCCTGTGCGCCGACCCGGACGGCCGCGAACTGCTTACCCCGCCAGTCGCGGCGCACAAGTGGATCACCGCAGAGGTCTCCCTCGGCGCGGCCCGAATGGTCTATTGCGAAGGCCGCTGGTACGAGATCGGCGCTGAGCATCTCGCCCTCCTCCGCGCCGAGATCGAGCAGATCCTGACCCAGCCCCCGACGGTCGTCCTGCCCCCGTGGACCGGCGACCTCGCTAACGAGGACGCCTACAACCGGATGGTCGCCGGGCGGGGAACCGGATACGTCCTGCTCGACAAGCACCTCCTCAAGACCAGGCAGCACCGCCGCGGTCCCGGCATCGAAGCCTGCGACCTGCTCGGGCCCGCCAACGAACTGATCCACGTCAAGCGCGCCGAACGGTCGGCGCCGTTGAGCCACCTGTTCGCCCAGGGCGAGGTCTCCGCCGACGCGTTGATCAACGAGGCCGACGCGCGGGAACGGCTCGTCGACCAGGTCCGCGCCGAACGACCGGAGCACCCCATCGATACGACATTCCGGCCGCGCAAGGTGGTTTTTGCCATCGCGCTCGGTGCGGGCAAGCGGCTCACCGTCGACACCCTCTTCACGTTCTCGCAGGTTGCGCTCTACCGGACGGTGAGGCGCCTCCGCGGCGACAACATCGACGTTGAAGTCGTGTCCATTCCTACCTGAGATGCCGACAGATGAAGCACCGTGGGCCGTGGCCGCTGCTCGGGTCACGGTGCACGCCGTCGATCAATAGCTGGGGCGATCGAACGGAGCCTAAAAAACACCAAGGTCTTGGTCGTAGAAGAAGGAGATATGGTCGTCGCTACCGGAAACATCGATCTGCGACACGATGTGCCAATTGTCTGGAAACTGTACGTGGTTCCGCCGGCTCAGGGCACGGGCGTCGGTTCGGCGCTGATCCGGGAGTTACTCGCGGTGGCAGACGGGCGCCCGGTGCGGCTCGAATACATCGACGGCAATGACAAGGCGGCGGCCTTCTACGCTCGGCACGGGTTCGTCGAGGTGCGGAGGGAGCCGAACGACGAGCCGGGCTGGCCGGCCCAGGTCTGGGTTGAGCGGAAACCCCGGAAGGGCTGACAACCGCCCGGAGCGCCATCTCTGTCCACCTCGGAGATCGCCGCGTTTGCCGTGATCTACCGGACCGAATCTGGCGGCGACTGGGCGATCCAGCGGCGGGAGACACCCTGCTGGTTCGGGCCGGTCCGGTCGTCAGGGTCGGTCGCCGGTTCGCGCTGGGGTCTGGCCGTGCGCGGCGGTGTCGCGCTTCCCGACCGGCCCGTCGCGCCTGTCGCCGGGCAGGAAGCGGGCCCGCGGTAAGAAGTCAGAAGGGCGGGTCGTCGGTGAAGGATGCCGGGACCGTGGCAGTGTCTCGGGCTGGTCGTCTCGTCTGCGCAGCCGGTTCGGTCGTGTTTGAGTGACGTCGGTCAGTGTCGGCTGCTGTTGGTGATGCGGGTCGGTTCGGGGTCGCCGTGGCCCACGGGTCGTCGGTGCCGGTGGTTTCGGTGCCGGTACGTACAACCTTACGGACGGTCGCGGTGGCGTAGCTCAGATCTGGTCCGACCGCTTCGGCGGTGACGGCGAACGCGGAGCGTTTCTCGCCTTGGTCGGTTTCCCAGCGTTGTTGGGCGATGGTACCGGTGACGATCACCCGGATGCCTCGGGACAGGCTCTGCGCGGTGTTCTCGGCCAGTTGGCGCCAGGCGGTGCAGTTGTAGAAGGAGGCTTCTCCGTCGCGCCACTCGCCTGTGGCCTTGTCGAAGACGCGGGGGTTGACCGCGACCGTGAACCGGGCCATCGGCACCCCAGCGGGAGTGAACCGTAGTTCGGGGTTGTCGGTCAGGTTGCCGATCACGGTGATCACCGTCGAGTTGAGCACCGGTCAGCCCTCGTCCCCGCCAGGGTGCGGACGCAGGCCGGCGCGATCGCGGTGAGGCTGTCCTCGTTGCGGGTCCGTCGTGTGTTGTGGGTGCGGCGTGTCGTCTGGTGGTGGCGTCCGGAACGGGGTTCGTAGCCGCAGCATGGTCTCGTCGTCGATCGTCGGCCGATGCCGTGCGGCCACGTCGAGGTCGGGCCCGCTGTGGAACGGGCTGTTGGTGTCACGGCCGATGGTGGTCATCCGGTGGCACTCCTGTCACGTCGGGTGTCGGTGATGGTTTCCGACGATACGAGAGGGGTCCGACAATTTTGCCCACGGGATCCGGTAGTGCTCGCCCAGGCCGACCGGCGCGGGTGTAATGGACGGTTGTCGGCGGTGGCGTACTCGGGCCGGCTGCGGGTTGCTGCCGGGGAGACGGGCGGTTCATCGAGTGCGGGAGGATTCGGCCACGCTTGGTCGACCGGTACCGTGAGGTAGGTAGGGCGGGTACTACGGTGCTTGCGTGACCGTCGCGAAGTATGCCCGCGGATTCGCCGGGGAACTACTGCCGTTGTTGTCCGCCTACGGCACCGACGGGGTGGCGTTGGTCCATGAGCTGACGGTGGTCGAGCGGGACGCCGGTGTGCTGGCCGGTGACGATGACCTCGCGCTGTGGACGATGCTGGCCGACGATCTGGGCGGGTTGCCGCTGGCCGGGGGTGGCCAGGTGCGGGCGGCGGCGTTGCCGAGTCTGCCGGTGCGGATGCCCGCCGATCGTCCCGCGGGTCGAGGCTTGATCGGTCAGGGGTTGGTCGGCCCGGCCGGCTGGCTCGCCGGGTTTGCGCCCGGCGACCTTCTGGAGGTTCGGGTGCGTGACGGCAGCCTGTCGGTGTCGTCACGCCCGCCGGACGGTCTGCGCCCGGAGGCCGTCGCGATCGTCGTGTCCGCATGCCAGACGGCGGCGCGGCAGGCCGTCGACCGCTACGCCGACGGGCACGGCGAATTGCCGGCGGCCGTCATCGCCGAGGTGCTCGTCGAGGTGATGCGTCGTCATCCGGCGGTGTTCGCCGAGCCGCTGCCGCCGCTGCGGCGCGGGCTGAGCAAGGGACTTCTGGAGGCGTTCGGTGGGCATGTCGGACTTGCCGGTATCTCATGGAACATCATGCACGTACGAGGGTTGGACCGGTCCGGCGAGATCGTGGGGGTGCTGGCGCTCGCGGCGTTGGTGACGTGGGACGAGGCGGACACCGGACATCTGCGTGAGCTTCTGGATCGGGTGGTGTCCCACCGCGGGGTCGTCGGCTACCTGGCTGACGAGATCGAGCGACGAACCGCGATCGAGGGCGTGTCCTTCGTCCCGGTGCTGGACTGGCTGGCGACGACCGCCCGGACCCCGGCTGAACGTGCCGCGGTGACGTTGTTCCGTGCCCGAGCCGCCGAAGGTGCCGGCGACTGCGTGGCAGCGCAGCGGCTGGTCACCGCCGCGCTGGCTGAGGAGCCCGACCTGAAGGCGGCGTTGCTGGACGCTGGGGAATACGCCGCCTGCCGCGGCGACCTGGTCGCGGCCGACGACTACCTACGCCGGGCTGGGCACCCGGTCGCGGAGAATCTGCGTGCCGCGATCCGTTCCCAGCACGTCGCACCGGCGGCCATCACGACCGGACGTAACCGGCCCTGCCCGTGCGGCTCCGGCCGGAAGGCGAAAGTGTGCCACGCCACCACGGTGGTGCCGCCGCTGACAGTCCGGGCGGAACTGCTCTACGCGCTGATCGCCACGTTCGTCCAGCGCGCCCCGGCCGCCGACCGGTTGGGACACCTGATCAGCCGCAGCACCGGCCACCCGCAGCACCCGCTGCTCTGCCTCGACCTGCTCCTGGCCAACGAGGGGTACCTCCAACGTTTCCTGAAACCCGCGGCGGATGGCTACGCGAGGACGAGCGAGCCCTGCTGCAGACCTGGGCCGAGATTCCCATCGGCGCCTTCGAGATCCGCCAGGTCCGCCGGGGTGAAAGCGTCACGGTCCGCCGGCTCCCGCAGGGCCCACCGATCGTGCTGCGTGACCGGCTGTTCTCCTCCTCGGCGCGGCGTCTCGACCTGTTCTGCGGCCGGGTGCTGACCGACGGCGGACAACCGCGGATGTTCCCGATCCCGGTGATGGTCTCCCGCAATCGGCGCCATGACCTGCTCAATCTGCTCGCCGAGGACCCCAGCGCCGACCAGATCGCGGCGTTCCTCGGCCCGCAACCCGACCCGAGTCTGGTCAACAACGACGGACACGAATACTTCGACGCCGAGGTCACCCTGTACGTGGCCGACGGCGATAGCTCCTGGCAGCGCCTGGCCGGCGACCTGACCGCCACCGACACCGACGTCCTGGACCATCAGGTCGACCGCGACGGCAAAACCCTGAGCCTGGGCACCGTCACCCGCCACGGGCACCACTGGAAACTCTGGGCCAACTCCCGCGAACGCCTCGCCGCGCTGCACGAACGCGTCGCCGCGGTCACGCCCTCGGCGCGGGAAGTGAGCCGGCGGACCAACCGGATCGGCGCCGAACCACCCACCGACGGCACCACCGCGCGCACCATGATGATCGACAGCTTTCTCCTGCCTGGTGGTCCGTACCTGAACGAACAACAAGCTCAGGCCGACCTGCTCCGCACCGCCAGCCGATCCTGGGTAGACACCCGGATCGAACGCCTCGGCATGACCCCCCGCGAGGCCGCCGGCATCGACAGCAGCGCCCACCTGGAACTGACCGCCCTGCTCGACGACATGCAGTGGCTCGACGACCGCAACCTGGAACAGGAAAGGCCCAGCACCATGGAGATCGGATGGATCCGCCGAGAACTCGACATCCCGCCCCAGCCCTGACCTAGGTCAAGTCCACCACAGTCACCCGGGGTGCGCCGCTGCGGCGGATCTCGATGGGATTGCTCCGCACGTCACACGCCACTTTCCGGTCGAGGCGGCGGCGCGACCAAGCCGCTCGGCGTAACACCTGTTCGCACGGCCGTCTTCGCCCTCCGCGCAGCCGTGATAGGCTACCCCTCGTACACAGGACGACCCTGGATAGCTTTCTGGATTGTTCGGCACTCCACCGGACTGGAGTCGACGTCGGCAGACGATCACTCCGGGTCCACATAGGATGAGGCCTCTCGCTTCGGCGATCGCGTTTACGCAGGTCAAGGGCCATTTGCCATCGTCAGCCCTTGATCCGATGGATCGTCTCCTGTGGACTTTTATTCCTTAGGTTCGGGGGTTCGAATCCCCGGCGGCCCACCCTGTGAAGCAGTGCGCGAACCGCACCGTCAACGGATAGTCTCCGGCTGAGAGAGTCGTCACGTGCAGTTTCGTTGTCTGGTCGTTGACGACAATAAAAGGTTCCTGGAGGTGGCCAAGCGCAGCCTCGAATTTCAGGGCCTGGCTGGAGTCAGCACGGCCGCGACGATTCAGGGCGCGCTCGCGGCGATCGCAGCCGAACAGCCCGACGTTGTGCTGGTTGACGTGTCGCTCGGCACCGAGAGCGGCTTCGACCTGGTCCGCCAGGTCGCCGACCGGTTTCCACGACTGGTCGGCCGGATGATCCTGATCTCGACGCGGGCCGAGGAAGACTACGCCGAACTGCTGGAAGACACGCCAACCGTGGGATTCCTGGCCAAGTCGGCGATGTCGGTGCGGGCGATCAGTGCGATGATCCCCGATCTGACCTGACCGGAACCCGTGCCACGATCGTCGTGCCCGCGCCGGGCGGGCTGGTCACCTCCACCGACCCGCCGAGGGCCTCCATCCGGTCGGCGATGCCGAGCAGGCCTGACCTTTCGGCAGTGTCGGCGCCACCCACCCCGTCGTCAGTCACGGTGAGGCGGATGCCGTCGGCGTCGACCGTCACCTCGATGTCGACCTGCCGGGCCTCGGCGTGCTTGGTCACGTTGGTCAGCGACTCGGCCACGAAGTAATAGAAGGCGATCTCCGCCGCCTCGTCGGTTCCGGGCCAGTCGTCGGGGAAGTTCAAGCGAACCGGCACTGGGCAACGGCGGGCGAGGGACCGGATCGCGGGACCCAGCCCGCCCTGGGTCAGCACGACCGGGTGCAGGCCGCGGGAGAACGCACGCAGTTCGGTCAGGATCGAGTCGAGCTCGTCGGCGACCGAGGCGAGACCGTTCATGGTGCGCAGCTCCAGGGCGAGAGCGACCAGCCGCTGTTGGGCGCCGTCGTGCAGGTCGCGCTCGAAGTGCCGGCGGGCGGCGTCGGTCGCGGTCACGATGCGTTCTCGGGAAGCCCGCAGTCTCTCCTCGGCCGAGGCATTGTGCACCGCGGTGGCGATCAGGTCGACGCAGTCCGAGATGGGCTGCAGGACCCGTTCGGGCAGGTGGGCCGGTTGCGAGGTGGCTGCGGTCAGCGCGCCCCACAGCCGGTCACCGACGAAGATGGGGTAGCCGATGGTTGACTGGACACCGGCGGCCCGCGCCAGGGTGGCGTTTGCGCCCGTCGCGCCCTCATAGCCGAATCGCACCACTTCATGGTGGAGGTAGACCTGCCCGATGGCGGTGTCGTCCTGGCGTGTCCCGACGAAGCCGGGCGGCCTCACCTCGTCGAGCAGGCCGCAGCCACCGACCACCTCGGTGGCGAGACCGGCGTCGAACCGGACGACTCGCACATCCTCGAAGTCGGGCAGGGCCGCGAGCTCCTCGGCAACCGCCTGGGACACGCGGGGCGACTGCTGGGCGACGAGCGTAGCGACTCGGCGGATGGCCGCCTGTTCGTCGGCGAGGCGGCGCAGTTCCTCGCGAGCCTGGGCGTTGGCCAGGGTGGTGCTGGCCACGTCGGCGAAGTCGGTGATGCGCCGCTCGGTGTCGTCGGCCAGCGGGTCGCCCTTCGGGGAGTGCACGACGAGCCCGCCCCAGAGTTTGCCGCCGAGGAAGACCGGGGCCATCACCGAGGTGCCGACGGCCTGTTCCCGTACGGCGATCCCTGCCTCACCCTCGAGCCCGGTCCAGCCCTCGATGCGGACGACGATCGGGTCCTGGGCGATGCGTGCGCTGAGACTGTTGTCGATCATCGGCCACCGCTCGGGCAGTTCCTCGTGCGCGCCGTCCGACGACCACAGGGCGACGACGCCCACGGCTCCGGCGGACTCGTACCGGATGATGCCCGTCCGGGTGGCCCGGCACAGCACGCCGAGCTCCGAGACAACCGTTTCCCACACGCTTTCGGGGTCAGCGCCGGAGGCGACCAGCATGGCGACACGGCGCAGGGCGGCCTGTTCCTCGGCCATCCGCTCGATCTGTTCGCGACGCTGGGCACTGGAGATCGTCGTCGAGACGAGCTCCGAGAACTCCAGCAGCCGCGACTCGGTGTTCGCCGGCAGCCTC
>DASRYP010000666.1:0-3562 GCA_035687165.1 Actinoplanes sp.
AGGATCTGCTCGGCGGATCCGATCCTGACCTGACGGCGTACGAGCGGAGGCTTCTGACTTCGGGCGCGCGACTGCCGGGGTGACCTGGTCGTCACCCCGGCGGCGCGTGGATCCCCCTACGTGAACGAGCTGGGGCTCACCTCCACCAGGCGGCCGGCGTCCTTGATGCCGAGCATGCCGGCGATGCTCCACGACGTCGCGTAGAGCTTGCCGTGGGTGAACTGGACCCCGGTCGGCATCGTGACGGCGGCGTGCGTGACCTTGCCGTGCTCGATGCGGGTCAGGCGGCCGACCTTGGACGGGTCGAACCCGGGCGGCGGGTTGCCGGCCGGAGCACCGAAGAGCACCTCGGAGGCGAAGATCGTGCCGTACGGGCTGACGGCGACGCCCGTGAGTGAGGTGAATCCGGTCCACTTGTCGAGCACCTTGCCGCTGCGGCCGTCGAGCTTGAAGATGGTCGCGGCGCCCGGCTTCTCGGCCCCGAGAGTCGAGACATAGACGTACGGGCCGCGGACGGCGACGCCGGTCGGCACCGGGTCACAACCCACCGTTCCCGGGTTGGCCTGCGCGCCCTTGGCCAGACAGGCCGGGGTCTTCGGGTTCGGCGGCACGAAGAACGTGGCGACCTTGCCGGTCCACGGGTCGACGCGCAGGACGTCGTTGGCCCCGCCGTCGGCGACCAACAGGCCCCACTTCGTCGCGGTCAGGCTGAACGGGTTGGACAGCGCGTCATAAGGCTTTCCGGCCTTGTCGAACTGCTTCTGCCCGTCCGGATTGCGCTTCAGCTCGTATTTGAGAAGGTCGGCGACGACGCGCGCGTTCTTTCCTTTCCAGTCGAACATGATCAGTGCTGACGGCGGGAATTTCGACGGTGGCGGCGTGCCTTCCTCGTTGGGCCCGCCGAGCACCGCGAAGATCTTTCCGCCCACCGCGGCGACCCCGGCGACTCCCGGAATTCCCGAGAAGACCGTGGTCTTGGCGCCCGAACGAAGATTGACCGCGGTGACCTTTCCACTCCCCGATTCCGCGACCAGAGCGGCGTGCGACGACAGCACGTCGAGCCCGAACGGCCCGTCGAGCTTGGTGGTGATGGTCCTGATCGCCGGCTTGTCGCCGGCCTGGCTCGCTCCGGCGTAGGCCGGCACGCTCGCGATGACCGTAAGTGCGCCCGCCCCTGCGGCCGCGGCCATTTTCAGCGCATTGGTGATTCTCATCCCTGCCCCCCCGACAGATGCGCTAGTCGGCTGTTTCCCGCCTCCCCGTGGCGGGATCACTATTCGCCGATGAATGTTAGCAAGCCCCAACCTAGGAAGGCTTTGTTCGGGCGGCAACCGTCCTTTCGGCCACCGGATCCAGAAATCGGCCGCCCCGAATAGTGAACATTACGGCCAGGTAAACTCTGATCAATTCCGGTCGGACGTGCCGGCTTTCGGCGGCGCCGCCCGCGCCCCATCGCCGGCGCCGGTGCCGCGGAGTTGCCACTTTGCGACAATCGCGAGGTCGTCGTCCTTACCGGTCCGGGCGCCCCGGAGCCTGCTCCGCCGCCCGCCTGAGCTACCGCTAGTGACCGACGTCGCCCTCGGCGGGGCCGTTTCCCGTCCCCGGTGATCAACTGGTCGAGCTTGGTGGGCTCGACCGTTCCCCTCAGGCGGACCGCGAACTTGGCCAGCCCCTTCGGCTCGGCCGGCCGGATCGCCCCCGTGACGACCGGCGCGTCACCGTCATTCCGCCCGGCCCGGGCCGCCCGGAGGTGATAGATCACCCGCGCCCACGCCCCTACCAGCCGTTCCGGTGGAAGATACAGCCGGAGCGTAGGCGTGAAGCAACCCCGGGTGCGGTACTGTCCGTGCCCGGCGTACGCTCTGATCTCCTGTCGCGCACGTCACTCACGTCAGATCCACACTGGACGCTGGGGTCCATCGAGGTGAGGATGATCGCGTGATCGAAGACCTGTCCAGGCTGGACCCGAACGTTCCGGAGACCGCCCGGATCTGGAACCTCTCGGCCAATCCGAAATATCATCTGCGTAGCCCGGCACGCATCGCAGCGCTCTTCGAGGGGCTGGAACTCGTCGAGCCCGGGGTCATGCCGGTGACCCGCTGGCGCACCGACAGGCCGGAGATCTCCCAGTACCGCGCCGTCGGGCGAACACGTCCCTGACCGTTCCCGGCCGGAAACCCGATGTGTTGTTCCTGATGGAGTTCGCTTCCGATTTAGTTGCTTCCGACTTGATTGTTCCCGACTTGGTTGTTTCCGACTTGACTGCTTTGGACAGGAAGAGCGAGATGATAGGGCGAGGCGACAGCGGAGGGTCGACGGTGCGTCGGCTCCAGCTCGGCGCGCGCCTGCGCGAGTTACGCCTGGCCGCGGGTGTGAGCCGGGAGGCCGCCGGCTACCGCATCCGCGCGTCCGAATCCAAGATCAGCCGGATGGAGCTGGGCCGCGTCGGGTTCAAGCCCCGCGACATCAGCGACCTGCTGACCCTCTACGGCATCGACGACCCCGAGGAGCACGAACGCCTCCTCGATCTCACCAAGGAGGCCAACTCCCCGAGTTGGTGGCACACCTATGTCGACGTTCTGGAGAGCTGGTTCCACAGCTATCTCGACCTGGAACAAGCGGCCGAGCTGATCCGGACGTACGAGATCCAGTTCGTTCCGGGCCTGCTGCAGACCGAGGCGTACGCGAGCGCGGTGATCCGCCTCGCGCACACCGACCCCGGCCGGCCGGAGGTGGAGCGGCGCGCGAAACTGCGGATGGTTCGCAAGGAGACGCTGACCCGGACGGACGGGCCCATCTTCTGGGCGGTGCTCGACGAGGCCGTGCTACGGCGGTTGATCGGCGGCCCCGACGTGATGCGCGCACAGATCGTCGCGCTCCTGGAGGCGTGCGAGAACCCGAACGTACGCCTCCAGGTGGTTCCGTTCGACTCGGGCGGCCACGCGGCGACCGGCGGCGCGTTCAGCATCCTGCGTTTCCCGCATGAGGAACTCGACGACGTGGTCTACATCGAACACCTCACCAGTGCCCTCTACCTGGACAAACGCGAGGACGTGGACGACTACGCGGCGGCGTTCGGCCGACTGATCATCGAGGCCGCTCCCCCGGCGCAGACCCCCGACATATTGCGGGGTGTGCTCGCCGATCTGGACCGCCGCTAGATATTTGTTCGCGCGCAGCTGCCCGGACCTGGCGAAACGTCCCCATGACGGACCAAGGGGCCCCGCCGAGCTGCAGCCGGACGTGCCGCCCGGGGCCCGCACGTGGATTCGGCCGGCACCATGATCGGCGTCCCTCCCCTGCCGTTCGGAACTTGCGGTACAGTCCGGAAGTTACGGGATCCGATCGCCAGGGGGCAACGATGACGCGCGCCGAGGCCACCACCACGCTCAGCACCGCCACCACCGAGCAGCGGGACATCCGCAATCCGGTGCTGCCCGGCTTCCACCCCGACCCGTCGATCCTGCGAGTGGGCAGCGATTACTACATCGCCACCTCGACCTTCGAGTGGTATCCGGGGGTGCGCGTCCACCACTCGACCAACCTCGTCGACTGGACGCCG
>DASRYP010000667.1:0-8059 GCA_035687165.1 Actinoplanes sp.
CTCGGCCGCGTTCTCCACTCGGTAACGCGCGATCGCCTGCCGCAGCATGTTGGCGAGCCGATCGGCGTCGCGAATCGAGTCGAGGTCGCCGCCGGCGAAGACCAGCGCCGGGAAAGTCCCCTCGGAACCGGCACAGACCAGCTGGATCTGCGTGACGGTGGCCTGGCGGCCTGTGTCGCGGCTGCCGGGCTGCACCCGCAGGTGCTGCGGCCAGGGCCAGCGCAGCTCGCCGGCGTCGGCCGCGCCGGGACCGCGATAGAGGACACGTCGGTCGGTGACGACGACCTCGGTCTCCTCGGGCAGGGTCCAGCGCGGCAGCGAGGCCGGTTCATCGAAGGCGTATTCCGCCACAGCGCAACGGCCGCTCCAGAGGACGCGTTCGGCCGTAGTCGCAACGGTGTCGCGCAGGGCAATGGGCGTGGCCGGCGTGGGCGGACCCGCGTCGGTCGGTAAATAGTGCTCGGGCATGCGTGCTCCCCCCCAGTACGCGCCGCGCCCGGACACACGCGGCCCCCCGATTACAACTGCGTGTCACGGTGCAAACAAGCGGGCAGCCACGAATCACACCAGAATTCTTGACGGCTACACGACAGGCCGAAAATACTTGCCCCTTTGCTCGGGGAATGTTACGGACGGTTACCGAAGAGGGCGGCGGGTGGGACGGGTGACGCCACGGCGGCACTGTCGGTGACGGGCCGTGCTCCGCCGGCGAAGCGGTCGAGGTCGGTCTCGACCCGTCCGGGGAACCAGTCGCCGGCGGCACGGCGGGTGAGCCCGGTGATCGGCGGCGGGGTGCGGCCGGCGACGACCACGAGATTGCCGAACCGGCGGCCGCGCAGCACGGAGGCGTCGGCGACCAGGCAGGCCTCGGGCAGTGCGGCGCGGATCGTGGCGACCTGGGTCTTGGCGTAGCGCAGCGGCGGCCCGTCCGTGATGTTGGCCAACAGGTGGCCGGCCGGGGCGAGCACGCGGGCCACCTGGCGGGCGAACTCGACCGAGGTGAGATGGGCCGGGGTGCGGGCGCCGGCGAAGACGTCCAGCACGATCAGGTCGTACCCGCTGTCGCGCATCCCCTCGACCGCGGCGCGCGCGTCGGAGATCCGTACGCGAATGGGGGCCTTGGCCGGAAGAGGCAGGGACCGGCGCACGAACTCGACCAACGGACCGTCGATCTCGATCACCCGCTGGGCCGAACCGGGCCGGGTGGCCGCGATGTAGCGGGGGAGCGTCAGCGCGCCGCCGCCCAGGTGCAACGCGCGCAGGGGCTGCCCGGGCGGGGCCAGCAGGTCGATCGCCGCGGCCATCCGCCGGATGTATTCGAACTGCAGGTGGGTGGGGTCGGCCAGATCGACGTGCGACTGGGGCGCCCCGTCGAGCAGCAGCGTGAACGCCGTGTCGCGATCGGGGTCGGGCAGCAGCTCGGCGACTCCTGACGCGACCGTCTCGACGTGCCGTTCCGACCTCTTACGCTGCGCCACGGCTCAAGTATCCCCGGGCGTGTCCGGGAGTCTCCGCCCGGAAACCCGAACGGGGGTGCAAACTCGGCCTGGTCATCAGGTAAGGGTGTTTTACGGAAAAACGTCATATCAGGTGGCAAAGACCTCAACACTGGGGTCGCGTGACAGAGGAGGTTGAGCCGTGTCCACGAGTGAAGTGCTGGCCCAGATCATCGGTGAGCAGCAGCGGCGTATCCCGATGCCGCCACCGGCAAGGTCGATGTCGGCGATCATCGCTGCCGCCCAGCTGGAGGCCGGCCCGCCGTTGAAGATCCGGCGGTTCCTCTCCGAGGACGGCCCGGCGTTCTGGCGCTGGGACTGTGCCAACTGCGGGGAGTACGGCGGGGGACGGCACCACTCGGACGCGATCAACCGGGCCACCCGGCACTGCTCCGAGCACCCTCAGCACCGATCGTCGCTGCTCCCGCCGCTGCTCTGCCGCCAGCAGGACAACTACGTGCCGCTGCACCCGATGCTGCACGCGGTCGACGACGACGCGCCGCCCCCGCCGCTCGCGATCTGAGCGGGGACGGCGTACGCCGCATTACTGCTGCTGGGTGTTGCCCGTGCCGGTGCGCTTCTGCGCCTCGTCGACCGCCTTGTCGATGTTGGCGGAGTGTTTGTGACCGGTGCGCTTGTCGACCTCGTCACCGATCTTCTCCAGCGCCTGGTCGACCTTGTCGTCGTGCTTGTCCAGGAAGTTCTTGGCCTTGTTGAGGAAGCTCATCGGTGCACCTTTCGCTGGGCGAGGATCTCGGCGATCGTACGAACCCGTGGATCCTCGGCTATCGCCTCGAGCCCGGCGGTCAACGGCATCCGCCAGTTCGGGTACTCGTTAATAGTGCCTGGAAGATTGGGCTGCGCCAGCTCTCCGAGCACGTCGTAGAGCGAAGCGGTGACGAACCGGCAGGGCGTACGGGCAAGGAACTCGTGCATCGCGACGACGATCTCGTCGTCGGTGCTCTCCTTGGTGATCAATCCTTCGTCCCGCAGCGCGAGGAGCAGTTGGTCACGGTCGCGCTCGGCGTTGCGGCGCTCCTGCTCGACCGGGCCGGCCAGTTGGCCCAGCTCGGCCCGGACCCGCACCTGCTCGCCGGTGAGGAAGCCGGCGGCGGTCGGCAGGTCGTGGGTCGAGATCGAGGCGAGCGCGTTGCGCGGGTACTCCGCGGGCGGTAGGTAGACGTCGTCCGGGTCGTCCCAGTCCCGGGTGAACCAGAGGACGGCCGAGCCGAGCATGTTCATCCGTTCCAGCGTCTCGGTCACCTCGGGCAGTACCGTGCCCAGGTCCTCGCCGATCACCACAGCCCCGGCCCGGTGCGCCTCCAGCGCCAGGATGCCGAGCATCGCCTCGGGGTCGTAGTGCACGTAGGTCCCGCCGTCCGGCCCCATGCCCGGCGGCACCCACCACAGCCGCCAGAGCCCGGCCACGTGGTCGACGCGCAGACCGCCGGCGTGGTGGAAGATCCGCCGCAGCATGTCGCGGTAGGCCGCGTACCCGGTCTCGATCAGCCGGTCCGGCCGCCACGCGGCCAGTCCCCAGTCCTGGCCGAGCTGGTTGAAGGCGTCCGGCGGGGCGCCGGCGTGTACCCCGGCGGCGAGCACGTCCTGCAGCAGCCAGCCGTCCGCACCGGTCGGGTCGATGCCCACCGCCAGGTCGTGCACCACCCCGACCGGCATCCCGTTGGCCCGCGCCGTGTCGTTCGCGGCCGTGAGCTGGGCGGTCAGTAGCCGCTGCAACCAGGCGTGGAAGGCGATTCGATCGCTCTGGAACTCACGGACGGCCGGCGAGTCCGGGCGCCGCAGCTCCGCGGGCCACTCCTGCCAGTTCGGGCCGTGCCGTTCGGCCAGCGCGCAGAAGCGGGCGAAGTCGGTGAGGCCCGGATCGGACTCGAGGTCGACCTCCCCGGCCAGCGGCCAGAGCAGTTCGAGCGCGGCCCGCTTGGCCTGCCACACCGCGCTGTAGTCGATCAGCCCGTCGGCGGTCGGGGCCGGCTTGAGCGCGTCCACGACAGCACGCAGCGGCGGGTCGGCCCGGCGATATTCGTCGGTGTCGGCGATCCGCAGGTAGAGGGGGTTGGCGAAGCGCCGGCTGGACGGCGAGTAGGGCGACGCCGGCACCGGCAGCGTCGGGGTGATCGCGTGCAGCGGGTTGAGCAGGACCAGGCCCGGGCTGCCCGAGAGGGCCAGGAACTCGCGCAGGTCCCCGAGGTCGCCCATGCCCCATGAGCGCTCCGAGTGCAACGCGTAGAGCTGTAGCATCCAGCCCCAGGTCTGCGGCGGCTCGGGCAGCTCGCCGGGGACCACGACGAGGGTGACGTCCTGGTCGCCGATGTGCAGCGTGTGCCAGCCGAGCGGCAGGTCGCCGGGGATCTCGTCGCCCTCGCGCTCGGTGCCGTCCTCGAGCACGATCGTGGCCGGTCCGGGCAGCTCACGGACGTCGCCCGCGCGCACGACGACGGTGCCCGGCATGCGTCCGAGCCGCTCCCGCTCGGCTACGGCGGTGAGCCCGTCCATGATCGCCTCGGGGGTGGTCGCGTCCACGCCGAGCAGCCCGAGCACGCCCACCACCGACTCGTCGGCGACGTCCTTGCGCTCGCGGTGCCAGTCCTCGTACCAGGTCGCCACCCCGTGTGCCGTCGCCAGTGCCGCCAGATCGGCGTCCATTCGGTCCCCCTTCGTCGCTGTCGCTGTCCATACCCTGCCCGACATCGGGGTAGTCCGGGGAGTAGGTCTTGCCGGGATGGGTCAGGATGGACGCATGTCTCCAGTCTTCAAGTGGTGGTCCCGCCTGGTAGCGGCTGTTACCGGGGCGACGTTCGCAGTGGTCGTGCCGGTGCACGCCTGGGCGGCGAGCAACGGTGTGGCCGACGTGGCGGTCGAGGCGGCGAGGTCCCGCCGGCGCCGGGGTGGCTTCGGGTTCTTCCCGATCTTCGGAGGTATCTGCTGTCTCCTGGTGGTGGCCGCGATCGTGCTGGCTTTCGTCCTGATCTCCCGCCGGCGCCGCCGCAAGTAGTTCGCGGGTTTTCCGGGAACCTCCGGCGATCACGGCCGATCCCGACCTAGCGTTGAGAAATGCATTTCCGGACGGGCGCGCTGGGTGGGGGAGTGGCCGTGGTGGTCTGCGTCCCGCTGGCCATCGCGGTGGCCGTCGGGGCCGACGACAACGTGGTGATCTCCAAGGGGCGCCCGGCCGTCGCGTCCTCGGTGGCTGACGGCGCGTCCGCGACCCGGGCCAACGACGCGAGCACGGTCACCCGCTGGGTCAGCGTCGCCGGTCCCGGCACTCAATGGTTGCGGGTCGACCTCGGCGCGGTGCAGCGGGTCGAGCGGGTCCGGCTGCACTGGGCGGCCACCTACGCGAAGACGTACCGGGTGCAGACCTCGGCCGACGGCGCCAACTGGACAGATCTGTACGCCACCCGCGCGGGCAACGGCGGCGCCGACGACCTGAAGCAGCTCGGCGGCACCGGTCGCTACCTCCGGGTGCTGGCGACTCAGCGGGCCCGGGCGACCGGCGGTTACGCGCTGGCCGACGTACGGGCGTACGGTCCGGCCTCGAAGGTTCTGTCCGCCGCCGCGCCGCCCACCGGATCGCTCGCCGCGGGGCTGGAGAATCGCCCCAAGAAGGAGCACGCACTCGAGCTGATCTCCAGCGCCGAGAACTCGACGCTGAGCTGGCGCCGCTCGTTCGCCTACATCGAGGACATCCGGGACGGCCGCGGATACACCGCCGGCGTCGTCGGTTTCGCCTCGGGCACGTCCGACCTGCTGGCTGTCGTCGCCGAGTACGCACGGCGCACGCCCGGCAACGGCCTGGCGAGATACCTACCCGCCCTGCGCGCGGTGGACGGCTCGGACTCGCACGCGGGGCTCGACCCGGGCTTTCCGGCGGCGTGGCGGGCCGCGGCTCAGGACCCGGTCTTCCAGCGGGTGCAGGAGAACGCACGGGACACGTACTACTTCCTGCCTGCGATGCGCCTGGCCAAGGGTGACGGGCTGCGGGCGCTGGGCCAGTTCGCCTACTTCGACGCCGCGGTGATGCACGGCGTCTCGGGGTTGCGGGCGATCCGGACCGCCGCACTACGGACCGCGAAGACTCCGGCCCAGGGCGGGGACGAGCTGACCTACCTCAACGCCTTCCTGGACGCCCGAGTCGCCGAGATGCGCACCGAGGCGGCACACGCCGACGTCAGCCGGGTCGAGACTGCCCAGCGCCAATTCCTGCGCCGGAGCAATCTCGACCTGTCCGCCCCGCTGAACTGGCAGGTCTACGGGGAGGCCTACCGCATCGACTAGGCCCGGGCCCACTTCTGGTTGGAGCCGCCCGAGCAGTCGTAGAGCTGGAGCTGGGCGCCGTTGGCGGTGTTCCGGTCGCGGATGTCGACGCACTTGTTGGCCGAGACGTTGACCAGGTCACCGGCGCCCGAAAGGGTGAACCGTTGTACCGGGTTGCCGTTGCACGTGACCAGCTGGATCGGCGTGCCATTGGTCAGCGTCCCGCCGGCCGGGTCCATGCACTTGCCCATCGCCCGCAGCGTGCCGTCACTGCTGAAGCTCCACTGCTGGGCCGCCGAGCCGTTGCAGTCGTACGTCTGCAGCCGAGCCCCGTCGACCGGGTTGGCCGCCGGGATGTCGATGCACCGGTTGCTGAGGTTGCTCCGGAGCACCGAGCTGCCGGCGGGCGGCGGGGTGCCCCCGTCGCTCCAGGCCGAGACGCGCACCCAGTCGACCAGCATGGTCTGGGGGAAGACCGTGCTGCCGTCCGGGTAGCCGGGCCAGTACCCGCCCACGGCCACGTTAAGGATCATGAAGAACGGGTGGTCGAAGACCCAGGCGTTGCCGCGCAGACTGGCCGGGGTGACGCGGAAGTACTCGGCGCCGTCGAGGTACCAGACGATGAGGTTGGGCGACCATTCCACGGCGTAGTCGTGGAAGGCGTTGGCGAGCGGCTGGCCGATGTTGCGGTTGCCGCCGATCGCGGTGCCGCCGGAGTAACCGGGGCCGTGCACCGTGCCGTACACGGTGTTCGGCTCCTTGCCGACGTTCTCCAGGATGTCGATCTCGCCACCGCTCGGCCAGTCGCCGCCGCCGAGCATCCAGAAGGCCGGCCAGATGCCCTGGCCGCGTGGGATCTGGATGCGGGCCTCGAACCGGCCGTAGGCCTGCGAGAACCGGTCCGCGGTCAGGATGCGGCCGGAGGTGTACTGGCAGGTGCCGTAGTGGCACTGGTAGCCGGCCGGGTTCTCCCGGCGGGCGGTGATCGCGAGGTGGCCTTGACCGTCCACCCGCACGTTGCTCGTCGAATTGGTGTAGTACTGCTGTTCGTTGTTGCCCCAGCCGCTGCCGCCGGTGTCGAACTTCCACTTCGAGCCGTCGATCGCGCCGGCACCGCCGTTGAACTCGTCGGACCAGGTGACCGGGCCGATGGCAGCCTCGGCCGCACCGCCCGTCGTCACCAGGCTGCTGGTGAGTGTCACCGCGATCAGGGCCGCGGCGAGCAGGATTCTCGGTTTACGCATGGGGATGCCTCCGGGGGGAGAGGTGTGCGTATCGGAAACAGTGTTAAGAGATTGACGGTCTTGAGTCAATGGTCACTGGTCCCGAAATCCCGGTAAGCGCCTTTTCTTACACCTTCTGGAAGAGATTGGGCAGCGCGGACGGCTCCCAGCCGGGCAGCGCGGTGTGCGCCTCCTTCACCCGATAGGTCACACCCGCAAAAGCGACAAGATCACCGGCCGCGTACGCGGTGTAGGTCTCCCACTCCTCGGCCGACGGGGTCGCGGAGGGAAGCGGCGTCGGCTTCTGGCCCGCGGTCACCGTCACGAAGTCGACCTCCATCCGGTCCGGTCGCTTACCGTCCGTGGCCAGGTTGAGCACCAGCGCGATCGGCAGCCCCGGCTCGTCCGGCGTCAGCTTGAGGCTGGGCCGGTCGTCGACCGTCCAGACCACCGCCGTCGGCGACCAATCGATGGCGTACGTGTGGAAGTCGTTCCCCGAGGTCGGATCGGCTTCCCGGTCGAGCTTCTCCACGGTGCCGCGCAGGACTCGCCCGTACTTGTCCACCACGCCGAACGCCCGCCACGGCCCGTCCGCGCGCCACACCTTGATCCGCGCCTCCGCGTGCCCGTACGGCTCCGCGAACGCCTTGCGTGTGCTGATCAGCCGGTCGACGACCAGGCGCCCCTCGCCGTCCAGCCGCCCGTCGTGCGCGTCGCCGTCGAGCAGCCACTTGGACCGGTCGAGCTCGGCTCCGCGCCCGCCGCTGAAGTCGTCGTCGAAGACCGGTCGGTGCTCGGCGGCCGACGCCACCCGGCCGTGCCCGGTGACGTAGACGGCGCCGGCGAGGCCGAGGCTCGCCACCGCCAGGGCGATCAACGCGCGCGGGCGGATCAGCCAGGTCGAACGGTGCCTTGCGCTCACAGCAGGCAACCCTCGTGAAAGGTGAGACCCCCTCGCAAGATCGGGGCGCGAGACTTAAGAGTTATTTAAAGAAGCCCGGCTCGAGACCCGTACGGTGGTCCCGTCTTGGCCGGTCCTGAACTCGAAGGTGTCGGTCA
This sequence comes from Actinoplanes sp., assembly GCA_035687165.1. Taxonomy (GTDB): domain Bacteria; phylum Actinomycetota; class Actinomycetes; order Mycobacteriales; family Micromonosporaceae; genus Actinoplanes. Next base: position 8,054 of record DASRYP010000667.1, read on the forward strand.
GCTCCT
>DASRYP010000668.1:0-3373 GCA_035687165.1 Actinoplanes sp.
TCGTCGGCCTGCTGATCCGCCCGCTGCACCGTCGCCAGCAGGCCTCTCGCGAACAGCAGGGCCTGCTCACCGGGCGGGCGGCCGACCTGGTCGGCGGGCTGCGGGTGCTGCGCGGCGTCGGCGGCGAGGCGGTCATGGGCGAGCGCTACCGCGAGGAGTCGCAGCGGCTGCGCACGGCCGGGGTGCGCACGGCCGGGGTCGAGTCACTGCTCGAGGCGGCTCAGGTGCTGCTCCCGGGCGTCTTCCTCGTGCTGGTCACGTGGCTCGGTGCCCGGTTCGCGCTCCAGGGCCGGATCACCGTCGGCCAGTTGGTCTCCTTCTATGCCTATGCGGCGTTCCTGGTCACGCCGTTGCGGCAGATCACCGAGGCGATCGACAAGCTGACCCGCGGTCATGTCTCGGCCCGGCGCGTTGTGGGGATGTTGGGGTCGGTCACCGACCTGCCCGACCCGGCCGAGCCGGTGCCGGCCGAGCGTTTCCGCGGCGACCTGGCCGATCCGGCGTCCGGGGTGATCATCCGGCCGGGCGAGGTCACCGCGATCGTCGCCGCCGTGCCCGCCGACGCGGTTGCCATCGCCGATCGGCTGGGTCGCTATGCCGACGGTGCCACGATCGACGGCGTGCCGCTCGGCTCGTTCGCCCTGGCGACGGTCCGCGAGCGGTTGCTGGTGGCCGACAACGACGCCCGCCTCTTCACCGGGCCGATGCGTGCCGACCTCGACCCGCATGATGGCGGCCGGCTGCCGGCGGCGCTGCACACCGCAGCCGCGACTGACATCGTTGAGGCGCTGCCCGACGGACTCGACAGTGAGGTCGCCGAGCGGGGCCGCACCTTCTCGGGCGGGCAGCAGCAGCGGTTGCGGCTGGTGCGGGCGTTGGTCGCCGACCACGACACGCTGATCCTGGTCGAGCCGACCAGTGCCGTCGACGCGCACACCGAGGCGCGCATCGCTGACCGTCTGATCTCTGCCCGCGCGGGCCGCACGACCGTGATCTGCACTTCCAGCCCGCTGGTGCTCGACCGCACCGACCGGGTGCTCTTCGTCGAGCACGGCCGGGTGGTCGCCGACAGCACCCACCACAGACTCCTGACGAGCGAACCCGGCTATGCCCGCACCGTGCTGCGCGAGGAGGACCAGTGAGAGGCACCCTGCTGCCGGTGGCCGACGCCCGTCAGGTGCGGCGCTACGCGCGTGACCTGTTCCGGCGCCATCCGCGAGCGCTCGGCGTCGCGGTCGGGCTGCACGTGCTGGCGGCGGTCGCCGGGCTGGTCGGGCCGCGGCTGCTCGGCGATCTCGTCGAGGCGATCCGGCACGGCCAGGGCGTCGGCGTGGTCGATCGGCTGGCCGCGATCATCGCCGCCTTCGTCGTGCTCCAGACGATCCTGACCAGATTCGCCTGCCTGGCCTCGGCCCGTTTCGGCGAGCAGATTCTGGCTCGGCTGCGGGAGGAGTTCGTCGAACGGGTCCTCGCCCTCCCACTCTCCACCGTGGAACGGGCCGGCTCGGGCGACCTGTTGACCCGAACGACCCGCGACGTCGACGCGCTCTCCCGCTGCGTGCGTCTCGCCGTGCCCGAGACAATGATCGCGCTGATCACGGTGATGCTGGTGGTCGGGGCGCTGGTCCTCACCGGCCCGCTGCTCGCGGTGCCGATGCTGGTCGCCGTGCCGATCATCGTGGTTGGTACGAAGTGGTATCTGCGCCGGGCGCCGGCGGGGTACCTGAAGCAGAACGCGGTCTATTCGACGGTGACCGACGGGCTCGCCGAGACGGTCGAGGGTGCCCGCACGGTCGACGCGCTGGGTCGCGAGCGGCAGCGGGCCGAGCGCTCCGATGCTGACCTGAGCCGATCGTGGACCGCTGAGAAATACACGCTTTTCCTGCGTACGATGTGGTTCCCGGTCATCGAGGTGAGCTACGTGCTGCCGGTGGTGGCGACGCTGCTCGTCGGCGGGTGGCTCTATCTGCGCGGTACGGTGTCGCTCGGGCAGCTCACCACCGCGGTGATCTATGTGCAGCTGCTGATCGACCCGCTCGACCGGCTGCTCGGGTGGCTCGACGAGGTGCAGGTGGGCGCGGCGTCCCTGGCCCGGCTGCTGGGGGTGGCGGCCGAGACCGGCGACGAACCGGAGACGCTCGCGGTCGAGCCGGCCGGGGCTCGGGTAGAGGTGCGCGACCTCCGTTTCTCCTACGTGTCGGGTCGTGAGGTGCTGCACGGCATCGACCTCACGCTCGAACCGGGAGAGCGGCTCGCCGTGGTCGGGCCGTCCGGGGCGGGGAAGTCGACCCTCGGCCGGTTGTTGGCCGGCGTGCACGAGCCGACCAGCGGGACGCTCACGGTGGGCGGGGTGCCGCTGCGCGACCTGCCGCTCGACCGGCTACGCACCGAGGTGGCGCTGGTGACGCAGGAGCATCACGTCTTCATCGGCACGGTGCGCGACAACATCGCGATGGTGCGTCCCGGCGTCGGCGACGACGAGGTGCGCGCGGCGCTGGCCGCGGTGCACGCGCTCGAGTGGGCCGAGGCACTGCCCGAGGGGCTCGGGACGGGTGTCGGCGTCGGGGGCCATCTGCTCTCCGCGGCGCAGGCGCAGCAGCTCGCGCTGGCCCGGCTGGTGCTCGCCGACCCGCACACGCTGGTCCTCGACGAGGCGACGTCACTGCTCGACCCGCGGGCGGCCCGCGACCTGGAACGTTCGCTCGCCGCCGTGCTGCACGGGCGCACGGTCGTGGCGATCGCGCACCGATTGTTCTCGGCCCACGACGCCGACCGGGTCGCGGTCGTCGAGAACGGACGGATCACCGAACTCGGCTCCCATGACGAACTGGTCGCCGCCGACGGGCCCTATGCGGCGCTCTGGCGTTCCTGGCACGGCGAACGCGTCCCCGACCGGGCCGACGACGGAAATACGGCCCCCGCGGGCGTCCGCTGACCAGACGGAGAACAGATCGCGCTGTCGGCCCGGCGCCGGTCGGAATGTGCGGCCGGGGCAGGGGTGCGGCCGGAGCAGGGGTGCGGCCGGGATGTGGGTGCGTCAGGCGCGGCTCAGGGCGATGAAAACGCCCAGCAGGATCAGTGTCGCGGCGGCGAGGGCGAAGAGGATGAGGAGGCCGCGGCCGGATTCGGCGGCCTCGGTGGACGGCTCGCCGGGCAGGTCGCCGACGATCGCCTCGAGCTCGTCGAGAGTTCGAGCGCCGTGTGCGACCTCGGCTCGTTCGGCGAATTCGTCCAAGGTCAGGCGGCCGGCGCCGGCGTGCCGCTCGAGCGCGGCCACCGTCCGCTGCCGGTCGTCATCGGATGCCCGGATGTCCACGGCCGCACTCTACCGTCGACCGCGAGACCGCGAGACCGCGAGACCGCGAGACCGCGA
>DASRYP010000669.1:0-9674 GCA_035687165.1 Actinoplanes sp.
GTACGCCGCGAGGCCATAAAGGTATCCGCGCCGCTCCTCGCTCATGCTTTACCGTAAGGGCTCACAGGCGCAGCGGTCCTTGCCTATGGCTCACCTCACGACGATATGGCGCTTCATCTGCCGGCCGGCCCGGCGCCGGGCCGAGCCTCGAAGCCACTTTGTCGTCGGCCGATTCCTCTTGTCGTTGGCTGATCCGGTTGCCGGCTGATCCGGGTTCAGTCGTCGCCGTCGGGGACCAGCATGTTGAGCAGCCAGCTCACGACGCCGACGAGCAGGGCGCCGAGGACGGCGCTCGGCCAGAAGTTGTCGACGTGGAACGGCAGGTCGAACTGGTCGGCGATCCAGCTGGTCAGCAGGAAGAGCGCGCCATTCACGATCAGCGCGATCAGGCCGAGCGTGAGCACGTAGAGCCCACAGCCCACGACCTTGATGATCGGCCGGAGCACCGCGTTGATGACGCCGAAGATGACCGCGACGATCAAGAGCGTGATGACCTTCTCCGACGCCGAGTCGGTGGTCAGTTCGATTCCGTCGATCAGTACGGTGGCCAGCCACAACGAGAATGCAGTGATCAGAAGTCGGATGATGAGGCCCATGGCCCCGAATGGTGCCACGATCATGCAACTCCGGACCGCGACACACTCGGATCTTGTCGATGTCGTTGCGGAAAACGCCGGCAGATCGCCGTGGGGCGGGGTCAGCGGCCGGGCGGGCCGATCAGTTGGGTCTCGATGGGGGTGTGGGCCAGGACGGCCCAGCGCACGGCGCGGCGGTTGACCACCCCGACCATGTCGGGACGGATCCTGGTCATCCACTGGGCCACCTCGCCCAGGCCCAGGGCGCCGCCGACCAAAGTGGCCTCCTCGGGGCGCAGGGGCTGAAGAATCAGCAGGTCGGCCCGCGAGGCCACGTCGACGTCGGCGGCGGAGAACTCGTCGCGCACCACCAACGTGGCCTGCCAGCCGTCGCCGGGACGGCTGTCGGCGCCCACCGGCCCGATGTCGATCACGATCAGCAGCGGTTGCAGGGCCGAGCCGGGCGCGATCTCGATCGGGCGGCCGGGTGGCACCACCGCGACCGACTCGCCGGGGACGGCCGCACCGCGCACGAACGGCTCCCACGCTCGCGGCCGGGCGGTCTGCACGACCACGCGGGCGCCCAGGGCCATCGCTCGCAGGATCACCAGCTGGGCGCAGCGGACACCGCCCACGACCAGGGCCCGGGTCTGTTCCGGGCGGAACAGCCGGGCGACGACAGGCTTGCCGTGGCGATTGCGGCCCAGCATGAGGCCGGCGGGGCGGGCTTCGAGATGCAGGCCGTCGAGGTGCTCGGCGGGCTGGAGACCGTCGGTATCCACGCCGGGGACGGCGCTCGGTCGGCCGCCCAGCGGCAGTGTGGCGAAGAGACCGTGGAGATGTTCGCCGTCGAGCCGCCGGGCGCCGGCCCGCTCCGACGACAGCAGCTTGTGCAGCGCCTGGGTGGCGGCCCCCAGCGTGTTCGGATCGGGTGCGGCCAGGCGGACGGTCAGGTCGGACGAAGTGGGGCCATGGGTGACCTGCGGGCCCACTGTCAGGGACACCGTCGTCGCGGCGGCGGGCAGGCTGAGCAGACGGGACACCAGGCGCCGTCCCGTCTCGACCCGCAGGTCGGGCCAGCGCCGCAGCCGGAACGTGGTCTGCGCCAGCCCGCCGACTCGCAGGCCGGGCCACGTCTCCTGGGCGGAACCGGCGCCGTCGTCGTGCGCCAGCTCGGCGATCACCCGCAGCGCTGCGGCCTCACCCAGCGGGCGTGCCGGCACCGCGGACAGGCGGCGCGTCAACTTGCGCACCAGACCGGAGAGCGCGCGCCGCAACTCCTCCTCGGACCAGCCCTCGGACCGCAGCACCCGCACGGCCAGCAGCGCCCGGCTGTGCCCGAGCAGGCGGCCCTCGGTGAGCTGACGGTAGGAGTTGGCGGGGGTGCCGGCTCCCGCCCGTAACGACGGCGCCGGGGTGCCCGTCAACAGCATCTGGATCAGCACCGGCGGAACCTCGGCCTCGGCGGAGGGGAGCAGGGCGGCGGGGGAGGGGAGGTCGGGCGCCTCCTCGGCCAGCAGGCCGGAGGGGTCGCCCAGCTCGAGCACAGCGGTGAGGCCGAAACCGTCGACGATGACCGCCGCCGGGTCACCGCCCAGGTCGGTCTGCTCGACGCGGGCACCGGGCGCGAGGAATCGGAGCAGCGCGGTGGGGTCGGCGTCGAGCGAGGCGGAATGGCGTTGCGCACCGAAGCGGAGACCCACGCCGAGCCACTCGAAGGCCCAGCGACGGCGCAGCCGTAACCAGGTGAGTCCGAGGACGGCCAGGGCGAGGACGCAGCCCGCGACCAGACCGACCGGGCCGTTGATCGCCCCGATCGCGACGGCGACCACGGCGATCTGGGTGGCGACCAGCTGGCCGGCCCGGATTCCGAACAACCGGCCTCGTCGAAGCGGGCCGATGATGACCTTGGGTAGTGGTTTCGCCGGGCCGGAAAGATCGCGCTGGTCTCGGTCGCCGACCACGCCAACCGTCACGTCGCACCGCCCCTTCTGGCCGCGTCTTTCCTCGTGCGGGGCTCATCGTATGGGTTTCGAGCCATCGTCGGGGTGCCCTGTGGACAGCCGAGTTATCCACAGATTCCGATCTGGAGGTATCGCCGCTTGACGCTCTTCGCTACGGTCGGCTACGTCATGCAAGAGTAATCGGTCGCTCACGGTCTGCCCCCGCGGCTAGTCTTCAGGGGTTGACCCGGTGACCTCCGTCGATGCGTCAAGGGCGGATCCCCGCCCGTCCATCAAGGATCGAGACGGCATCGGCGACCCTCACGAGAGAGCGGGGTGACGTCCGGGGTGGCCCAGACGCAGGCTGAATCCGCGGTGATGGCGAGTGCCGCCGCGAAGTTCGATCAGGCCAACGAGTCGCTGCAGGCGATGCTGAGCACGCTCATGTCCGAGCTGTCGACGTTGAGCAGTACCTGGAAGGGCCTCGGCGCGACGGCGTTCGAGCAGGTCAAGGTTCAATACGCGGCCGACCTCAAGAGCCTCAACTCGGCTCTGTCCCAGACCGCCGATTCGATTCGGCAGTCCGGTGCGAGCTACGACGCGACCGACGACGCGGCGGCGAGCCGGGTGGCCAACACCGGCGGCAACTTCAAGCTGCCGCTCTGACCGGAGGAGGACAAGACATGCCCAACGACGGAATTCTTCTGGTCAACTTCGGTGCTCTGCAGCAGGCGAGCGCCGACATTCAGAAGGCGGTCAACACGCTGCAGTCGCAGCTCGACCAGCTCGAGCGCGACGCCGCCCCGCTCGTGGACACTTGGGACGGCGAGGCTCAGCAGGCCTACCAGCAGCGCCAGGCGACGTGGCGCGCGGCCTCGCAGGACCTGCAGAGCATTCTGCAGAACATCAAGGGTGCCGTCGATCATTCGGTCGAGGACTACGTCAGTACTGAGAAGCAGGCGACCCAGCGCTTCCAATGACGCGCGGCCCCGCCGCACCCGTGAACGGCCGGACGGTCTGACGACTGGGCCGGCCGTTTCGGCAGGTCCTTCGGCGCTGCCTGTCCTATTAGTCCGTTCTTGCGGCGTGGTGGTCCCTCGAACGCGTACTGGCCCGGCGGGCGAATATCACTACCATCGGTCGTTAGGCGGTTGCTTCGAGTGAACGAATCGGCCGCTCCGGAGAGCTGCCGGGCGCGTACGGATGGCTTTGTGCGACCCTCTTGCTCGTCTGTTGGCTGCCGCCCATTGTGATCGTGGCCTGACCTTGTAGGTTGTACGCGTCGAGTTGGCCTCGTCGCGCGTGGGGAGAGGTGGACGTGTCCGAGTGGGAGCCGGCTACGGACGCCGAGGTGGCGATGCGCGATGCGTTGCGCACCGACGACCAGGAGTCATATTTCCGTATTCTCTCCGGTGTTGACCTGCTCTTGCCGGTCTCAGCTGACGCACTGGCGGGCCTGGCCCCGCTCGGCTGGGGGACGTGGAGCACCGGGGGCCGCACGCATGTGCTGGCCTTCACGTCGACGGCGGCGCTTCAGTCCTGCCTGGCCGACTACACCGGGTCGGCTCGGCGTGTTCCCTATGCGGAACTCGCCAACACCTGGCCCAATCTCGAATGGTGGCTGGCGGTCAATCCGGGCCTGCCGATCGAGGGTTATCTGCCGGCCTGGTTCGTGGCTCAGCTGTCACGGGGCGATTTGCGGCTACCGACCCGTGGGCCGGGGCGTGCCGACTCCAAGGCGGGGCCCAACAAGATTCAGGACGCGCAGTCCGGGGCGATGGCGGCCGGCCCGCAGAACGAGATGGGCCGTGCGGGTGGGCCGACTCGCGAGGGTACGCCGCTCACGGCTGCTACGGGTGCTTACCCGCAATACCCTTCGGGGACGTTCGGGCAGCAGACTCCGGCCGCGCCTGCCGCGTATAGGCAGCAGCAAACCCCAGCGGCCCCGGCCGCATACGGTCAGCAGTCCCCCGCCGCTCCGAGCGCATACGGCCAGCAGTCGGGCGCATACGGTCAGCAGCAGCCCCCGGCGGCTCCGGGCGCGTATGGGCAGCAGTCGCCGGCGTATGCGCAACTGCCCTCGGGCGTGCCGGCTGCCTACGGTCAAGCCGCTGCCAACACCTATGGCGGCGCCTACACGCATCAGCCGGGGCAGCCGCCTGCGGATACCTTGCCGCCCCGCACACCGTCGGCTGCTTACGGTTCCACCGCCAGTGCTCCACCCGCGGCCACCCGGCCCGCGAGTGCGCCGCCTGCCCTGACCCGGCCGACCAGCGCGCCACCCGCGACAACCCGGCCCACGAGTGGCCCGCCCTTGTCTTACGGCAGGCCCACCGGCGTGCCGGCGGCCTATAACCAGCCCGCGAGTGCGCCTCCGGCTTACGGCCACGCCGCGAGCGCCGGTGGCGGGTCCGCCTATGGTCAGCCCGCCGGCCCGGGCACCTTCAGTACTGCTCGTCCCGGCGTCGGCCAGGCGCAGCCAGCCCCCGAGGCGACAGCCCCGAACGCTCAGCAGGCCGGCCCCGGTGGTATTTCGGTCCGCTCGCCCGGCGGAGTTCTGCCAAACGGCTTGCCGGTCCGCTCACCCAGCGCCGCTGCCGCCCCGCAGGCGCCCGCTCCGGCTGCCCCGCAAACGCCCGCCTACCAGGCGCCGTCCGTGCCCCCGATACCGCCCGTTGGTGCCCGCCCCGCGGCCTCCTCCGACGAGGATCTGCGCGGTGCGCTGCAGAACCCGACCGGCCCGCTGCCCGTCCGAACCCCGATGGCGCAGACCCCGCCGGTGCCCGAGCACATCACGCCGCACAACCCGGACGAGACCCCGTTCAATCCGAACTGGTCGAACCCGTCCGGCGCGAACCCCAGCCTGCTCAGCGAGCTGCCTCGTCGCCAGACCACGGACGAACGCCGTCCCGCCGGTTTCCCGCAGGGTCCCGCCTCGCCGCGGGCTGCCACCGCGCCGCGCACTCCACCGGCGATGGCACCCATCTCGGCGCCGCCCGCCCCGCCCACGGCACCGGCCGCCCTGCCGGCGACACCGGCCGCGCCGCCCGAGCCGGGCCCCGGCTTCGGCGCTCCGCTGCCGCGCCGCCAGGCGACCTCTCCGTCCGAGCGTCCCGGCCTCACCTCGTTCCCCGCGTTCCAGACGAAGTCGCAGGCCGCGCCGCAGCCCGTGGCTCCGCCGGTCATCCCCGGTCCGCCCGGCAGCGATCGTCCAGCCCGCCTTGGCGCGCAACCGCCTCTCGAGCCTCGTGGCGGACCGGTGGCTCTGCCTCCGGCTCAGGTGGCGTTCGTCCCGGCCAACGAGGTCGAGCGTGACTTGTTCGACGCCGCCGACGGCCACAGCACCGACGCTTTCCTCTCCACTCTGCTGCTCGCGCCCGTCCTCGTGCCGGTGGCGAACCATTCGCGTCCGGGCAGCGCGCCCGGTGAGTCCGGCTTCGCGTTCCGCACCGAGCAGGTGGACGGCGAGACGTTCCTGACCGTCTTCACCAGCAAGGATCGGCTGGTCGAGCACTATTCGGAGCCGACCCGCACGGTGGGTGTCCGGTTCCACGAGCTGATCCGCAACTGGCCCGACCCGTCCTGGTCGTTCGCCGTGAACCCAGGCGGCCCGATCGGCGCGAAATACCCCGGTCCGCAGGTCATCGCGCTGGCCAGTTGGGCCGCGGAGTCCGGACTGGGCCTCGACCCGGACGGCCCGCTCGACGACGTCGCCCCGGTGCCCGCGCCCGAGCCCGCCAGCGACGACGCTCAGCACGCTACGGTCATGCAGAAGACGATCCCGCCCGAGCAGGTCGACTACTACCTCGATCGCGGCTATGACCGGGTGGCCGGCTTCGTGCACCGCGCGACCGAGGTGGAGCATCTGCGGACGCCCGCGGAGTTGCTCGGCGCTCTGGGCCTGACTTCCGAGGGTTCGGCGCATCAGGCGGACGCCAAGGAGGCGTACGTTCTGCGCTGGCCGGCTTATCGTCCGAGCCTTTACCGCATCCCGTACGGCGGCCAGAACGAGCAGGCTCTGAAGGCGATGGACGGTTGGGTGATCGAGCGTCCGCCGTTCCGCGGCAATGGTTTCGCGCCCGGCGAGGGCCGCGACGTGATCGCCGAGTTCAAGGTGGACAGTGTGCGGCTGCCGCACGGCGCGCAGCTCTGGCGCATCGACGCCGACGGCAGCGAGCGCATGGTCGCCATCTTCGACAACGATGGCCCGATCTGGCGGCGGGTGGGTGAGTAGTGATGCGTGACGGCTACGTGGTGGCCTGGCAAGGCCACGAATATGACGCCTCGCCCGACGGCGACAATGTGCGGATCTATCGCACGGATCCGGCCGACGGTTTCGACGAGGTCCGGCCCGGTCGCTATCTGCGGGTGCTGACTCCGGCCGAGTACGACGAGCTGATCTACGTGCGGACCACGTGCACCTGGCGCGGCGCCCCGTTCATCGTGCTCGCCGAAGCCGACGCGTGGCTGCGGGTGGAGTACACGGGCGGTCGTGCCCCGGTCGCCCGCCAGCTGGGGCTCGAGGAGTTCGACTTCGGCGTCTACCAGGGTTGGGCGCCGCTGCACGAGGTCGCCGACCTGCAAGAGCAGCGGATCTAACTCGTCTTCAGCCAGCGCAGCACTTCACCGGTCACCACGTCGCCCGCTTCCTGGTGCAGGAAGTGCCCGGTGTCCGGCAACAGCCGCCATTCGTACGGGGCCAGCACGTAACGCCCCGATCCCTGCGCCGTACGCGGCAGGGTGGCGGTGTCGAGCTCCCCATGCAGTTGCAGCGTGGGCGTGACGAGCGGACGCTGCATCAACTTCACGAATCGGTATCCCTGCAGCCGGATGGTGCTGCGGAACGCCCAGCGGTACGCCTCGAGCGCGCAGAACGCTGCCTGCGGGATCTGCATGGCCTCGCGGCAGCGCGCTACGTAGTCGTCGAACTCGGGCGTCTGCTGCCACCGTGGACTGGTCCAGCGGGCCATCATCTCGCCTACGAGCGCCGCGTCGTCGCGGGTGAGGACATGCTCGTAGCGAGGCACCTGGAAGCGCAGCGCGTTGGCCGAGGCGGTGAACTGCCCGCGCGGGTCGGCGACGAGCGCCGCCCGCAGTCGCAGCGGGTGGGCCGCGCCCAGCACGACCAGCCGGTTGACCAATTTGGGGTGGAACGAGGCGGCGGCCCAGCCGATCATGCCGCCTGCCCCCGCTCCGACGATCGTCGCGTTGCGTTCGCCGAGCGCCCGGATCAGTCCGGTGACGTCGGCGGCCATCGTGTAGCCGTCGTAGCCGCGCGGCGGTTTGTCGCTGGCACCGTAGCCCCGCAGGTCGATCGCGACGGCCCGGAAGCCCGCGTCGGCGATGCGGGGCAGCATGTCGTGCCAGGCCCACCAGAACTCGGGGAAACCGTGCAGGAACAGCACCAGCGGGCCGGTGCCGGCCTCGACGACGTGGAAGCGGCTGCCGTTCGCGCCGACGAAGCGATGGGTCCACGGCCCGTCCACCAGCACACATGACTCGTCAACCCGACCGCCCATACCCTCCAGCGTAGGCGTTCGGGCCGAGAAGACCCGCGCGGCGGCCGTGATCCCGATCGCTTCGCCTGGGTCAGCGGGGACTGATCAGGGCGCGTACGAGGGTCGCCGGTTTGCCTTTTCCGCAGCTCACCGGGGTCTTGCCGGGGGTGATGCGGACGCGCACCTGGTCGCCCTGGTCCATCGGCACCGGCTTCTTGGCGTAGACCGCCCAGGTCTCGCCGTCGGTGGTCTTGAGGCTGTAGCAGTTGCCTGAGCCGTCGCTGGTGACGGTCGCGGTCAGCCAGCCGACGCGCAGCGAGCCGGCGTCGGGGAGCGAGTGGCCCGGCTCCCGGGTCGGCGGCGGTAGCGGCGAATCGTTGCTGTCCTGCGGGATTCCCGAGGGTGCCGCGCCGGGCGCCGAGGCGACGGGTGTGGGCAGCGGGGCTGCGGGCGTGGGGGGCGAGCCGTCGGCGGCGGCGACCGGCGCGGGATCGACCGGGGCCGGCTTGGCCTCGTCCCGCGAGCAGCCGGCGAGCACCAGCACTGCCAGCAGCAGCGCGCCCGCCGAACCAGCGATGGACTTGAGCGTGACCATGAAACCCCCGTGACCGATCCCGCGGTCGGGCGGGACCGCGGCGCCAAAGCGTAACGGTTTCAGGTCTTGGGCGGGGGGCGGCGTCCGGAGCGATCTCCGGACGCCGCGCAGTTGCTGGTCAGTCCTCGGATTTACCGGTGTTCAGGCCGGCCGAGATGAGGTCCATCACCGCCGAGTCCTGCAGGGTGGTGACGTCGCCCAGGGAGCGGTGCTCGGCCACGTCCTTGAGCAACCGCCGCATGATCTTGCCGGATCGGGTCTTCGGCAGTTCCGGCACGAGCATGATCTGCCGGGGCTTCGCGATCGGGCCGAGCGTCTTGGAGACGTGATTGCGCAGGTCGATGTTGAGCTGCTCGCCCGCGGCACCCTCGATGTCCACGTTGCCGCGCGGGATCACGAACGCGACGATCGCCTGACCGGTCGTCGGGTCGGTCGCGCCGACCACCGCCGCCTCGGCCACCGACGGGTGCGAGACCAGCGCCGACTCGACCTCGGTGGTCGAGATGTTGTGCCCCGAGACGAGCATGACGTCATCGACCCGGCCGAGCAGCCAGAGGGCGCCGTCCTCGTCCTTCTTGGCACCGTCACCGGCGAAGTAGATCCACTCGTCGCCCGTGCCGGCGCCCGTGCCGAACCGCGACCAGTACGTGTCGAGGAACCGTTTGTCGTCACCCCAGATCGTGCGGAGCATGGACGGCCACGGGTCGCGCAGCACCAGGAAGCCGCCGCCGCCGTTGGGCACGGACTGCGCTTGGTCGTCGACCACGTCGGCCGTGATGCCGGGCAGCGGGGTCATTGCCGAGCCGGGCTTGGTCGCGGTCACGCCGGGCAGCGGCGAAATCATGATCGCGCCGGTTTCCGTCTGCCACCAGGTATCCACCACCGGCGCCTGCTCACGCCCGATGTACCGGTGGTACCAGATCCAGGCTTCCGGATTGATTGGCTCGCCGACCGAGCCGAGCAACCGCAGCGACGACAGGTCGTGTTTGTCGGCGTGCTGGTGCCCCTCGCGCATGTGGGCCCGGATCGCGGTTGGCGCGCAGTACAGGATCGACACCTTGTA
>DASRYP010000670.1:0-4141 GCA_035687165.1 Actinoplanes sp.
TCGGCTCGATGGTCTTCGCGCTCCTGGGCGCCGTGGTCGCGCTGATCTGGCTGCCCGGCAAGCGCCCGGCCGCCGCTCCCGCCCCCACCTCGGCGGAGGGCCTCGCCGAGGAGCAGGGCGTGGAACTGGTCGAGGCGTGACGTGTCGGTAACATGAAAACCATGACCACGGTTTCTGTGGCCGGCCAGGAGCGTAAGGCTCCCGGCCGGCCGCGCAACGCTCGCACCGACGAGGCGATCCTGCACGCGGTGCTCGACCTGCTCAGCGAGGGCCAGAGCGTCGCCGCCATCTCGATCGAGGCGGTCGCCGCGCGGGCCGGTGTCGGCAAGGCGACGATCTATCGCCGCTGGCCCAACAAGGAGGCCCTGATCATCGACGCGATCGCGGCGATGAAGGGCCCGCTGCCCGAGCCGGTCGGGGAGTCGGTCCGCGACGACCTGGTCGTGCTCGTCAAGGCGAACCGCAAGGGCCCGTCCCGCAGCGTCAGCAAGGTGACCGCCTGCCTCCTGCCCGAGCTGCTGCGCGACGACTCGATCATGACGATGTACCAGGCCGTCGTCGAGCCGCGCCGGGACGTGATGCGTGGCGTGCTGCGGCGCGGCATCGCGAGCGGGGAGTTGCGGGCTGACCTCGACGTCGAGCTGACGCTGCTCATGTTGACCGGCCCGTCGATGCTGCACGGCCTGTTCCAGTGGGCTCCGCGGGTGCCCGACGAGGGCTTCGTCGAGGCCCTGGTCGACGCGGTCCTGCGTGGCGCGGCGGCCTGAGCTGGTGCTTCGCGGAACGTGAGAGCCGGGCGTGGGGCCTTTCGGCAGCCACGCCCGGCCACGCGCCGTCCGATCCGTGCCGCTCCCGCCCCCTCGGTGGGAACGACCCCCCGTTATCGGATCCGCCCGGCACCCCCCACTCTGCTGCACGTCCGGCCCGCGCAGGCGGAATCCGAACGAATCCGGATGTCCGGTCGTTGACATCGTGGGTGGCCGATGACGACTAACGTCGATGTTCCACGCTTGACGACCCCGCGGAGCGTGTCTTGTCACAGTTCGCCGTGCTGCCCGACCCCGGCCAGGCGCAGACCCTGGACGAGGTCACCGGCTCCCTGCGCCTGCTCAAGACCTGGGCGGGCAACCCGTCCTACGAGACGATCACCGCCCGCGTGAACGGCCCGCGCCCGCCGTCCGGCCAGGTCGGCAAGACCACAGTGGTCGACTGCTTCCGCGCGGGCCGCCGCCGGCTCGACCCGGACCTGGTGGTCGCGGTCGTTCAGGCTTTGCACGCCGATGCCGGCTACGTCAACCAGTGGCGGCAGGCGCTGCGGGTGGCCAGCGGGGAGACCCGGGGCGCGGCCGACCAGGTACGCGTCCTGGGGAGGCTGCCCGCCGAGACGTCCGGCTTTCTGGGGCGTACGCCGGAGATCGCCGCCCTGCGACCGTTGCCCGCCGGCGCCGGGTACGTGCTGGCCGGCATGCCCGGGGTGGGTAAGACCAGCCTCGCGGTGCACGCCGCGCACCGGTTCGCCGCCGCCCGCCGGTTCGACCGGATCCTCGCGGTCAACCTGCGCGGGAGCCACGCCGACCAGCCGCCCGCCGACCCGGCCGCGGTGCTCGACGGCTTCCTGCGCCTGCTCGGCACCGAAGGCCAGCGCCTGCCGCACGGCCTCGCGGCCCGCGCGGCGGCCTTCCGCGCCCGGCTCGCCGACCTCCGGGTCCTCGTGCTGCTCGACGACGCGGCCGACGAGCTCCAGGTGCGGCCGCTGCTCCCGTCCGCCCCCGGCTCGATCACCCTGATCACGAGCCGGCGGCGTCTCGACGGTCTGCCCGAGGCGACCTCCGTCCCGGTCGCGGAGTTCCGCCCGGCCGAGGCCCGCGACTACCTGAGCCTCGCGGTGCCGGACCTCCCGTCCGGCTCGGACCCCGCGGCCGCGGACCGGATCGCCGAGACCTGCGGCCGGCTGCCGCTCGCGCTGGCCCGCGCCGCCGCCCACATGCGGGACCGCCCGGGTTGGACACTCACCGACCACGCCGACTGGCTGGCCGAACGGCACCGTTCCGGCCGCCTCGACCCTCGCGTGGGCCAGGCGCTCGACACCTCGTACCGGAGACTGCCCGCCCGTGCCCGCGGCCTGCTGCGGTTGCTGGCGCTGCACCCCGGCGGGAGCTTCGACGCGTACGCCGCGGCGGTGCTGGCCGGCCTGACCCCCGGCGCGGCGGACGCCGCCCTGCACGACCTCGCCGCCCAGCACCTGCTGTGCCCGACCGGTCCGGCCCGCTGGTCCTTGCCCGACCTGGTCCGCGTCCACGCCGCGGCCCGATCGGCCGACGAGGACCGCCGCGCCGACCGTCGCGCGGCGCTGACCCGCCTCCTCGACCACCTGCTGACCGCCGACGCACCTCCGTCCGACCTGGCCGCCGCCGCCGAGTACGCCGCCGCCGAGGGCTGGCCCGCCCACGCCACCCGCCTCCGCGAACGAGCCGGGCGGTCGCACTCAGCAAGCCGCTGACCCCGCCCTGACCGCGAGGCTCTGCGGGTGCTGCGCCCCGCACCCCGGAAGCTCTTGCCAGGACCGCGCACAGCTAACCCTGGACGCGTACGGGTGTGGCGTGCCAGATGTGGTCGAGATAGTCGCCCACCGTGCGGTCGGAGGAGAAGAAGCCGCTGCGTGCCGTGTTCAGGATCGACATGCGGGTCCAGCGCTCCTCGTCCCGCCAGGCCGCCGACACCTCATCCTGCTCCTCCACGTATGCGCGGTAGTCGGCCAGCGTCAGGTATTCGTCGCGGCCGAGCAGCGACTGCGCCACCTCCTGGCCCACCCCGCCGAAGTCGCCGGCCAGGATCGAGTCGAGCGCGGCCCGCAGCTCCGCGTCGCGCAGATAGTAGGCGCGCGGGTCGTACGTCGAGGCCCGCAGCGCCAGCGCCTCGGGAGCGTCCAGGCCGAACAGGAAGAAGTTCTCGGCGCCGACCCGGTCCCGGATCTCGACGTTCGCGCCGTCCAGGGTGCCGATCGTGACGGCTCCGTTCAGCGCGAGCTTCATGTTGCCCGTACCCGAGGCCTCCTTGCCGGCCGTCGAGATCTGCTCGCTCAGGTCCGCGGCCGGAATGATCTTCTCGGCGAGCGTCACGTTGTAGTTCGGCGGGAAGACCACGCGCAGCAGCCCGGCGGCGGCCGGGTCCGCGTCGACGGTCGCCGCGACCGCGTTGATCAGCCGGATGATCGACTTGGCGGCGTGGTAGGCGGGGGCCGCCTTGCCGGCGAAGAGCACGGTGCGCGGGACGCCGAAGCTGTCCGGAGCCGACCGCAGCCGGTGATAGAGCGTGATCACGTGAAGCAACTTCAACTGCTGGCGTTTGTACTCGTGGAAGCGCTTGATCATCACGTCGAGCATCGCGTCCGGGTCGCCCAGGTTCAGCAGTTCCTTGTTCCGGCGCTTCTCGGCCCGCCACTGGGCGCGGAACGACGTGTCGTCGGCCAGCGGCGCCAACCCCTCCAACAACGACAGGTCGGTCAGCCAGCGCTCGCCGCCCAGCGCCGAGGTGATCAGCGTCGACAGCCCCGGGTTGGCCAGCCGCACGAAACGCCGGGGTGAGACGCCGTTGGTGACGTTGTGGAACCGGTCGGGCCAGAGCGCGGCGAAGTCACTGAACGTCGTCGTCACCAGCAGCTCCGAGTGCAGCTCGGCCACCCCGTTCACCGCGAACGTGCCGGTGACCGCCAGGTTCGCCATCCGTACCCGGCGATCGGCTCCTTCCTCGATCAACGACATCCGGCGGACACGGTCGGTGTCGCCCGGAAAACGGGACCGGACCTCG
Source organism: Actinoplanes sp. (assembly GCA_035687165.1). Lineage (GTDB taxonomy): Bacteria > Actinomycetota > Actinomycetes > Mycobacteriales > Micromonosporaceae > Actinoplanes. The sequence goes on from DASRYP010000670.1 coordinate 3,808, forward strand.
GCCAGCAGCCCCGCGTTGATCCGGTAGACGATCTCCAGGTGGCGCGGGAGCAGACGGCCCAGCATCGCCACCGGCCACGTCTCCAGCGCCTCGGGCAACAGGGTGTGGCACGTGTACGCGAAGGTCCGCCGGACGATGTCCCAGGCGCGCTCCCAGCCGAGCCCCTCCTCGTCGACGAGCAGCCGCATCAGTTCGGGGATGGCCAGCGTGGGGTGCGTGTCGTTGAGCTGGATGACCGTCTTGTCGGCGAAGGCCGCCCAGTCGTCGTTGCGGAAGCGGAACCGCCGGATGATGTCGCGCAGCGAACACGACACCAGGAAGTACTGCTGCTTGA
>DASRYP010000671.1:0-4750 GCA_035687165.1 Actinoplanes sp.
GCTCCCGGTGAGATTCTTCCAGCTCGGACAGTTTGTCCCAGGCTTCGACCACCGAGAGTTGCTCGTGGCGCCACCCGGTCGGCAGTTCCACCTGGGTGCGGAGTTCCCGGTTGCGGCGGGTGCTGCGTACCCGGCTCTTGGCCAGCGGCTCGGGCTGTGTCGAGCGGCCCCGCAGCAGGTACTGGAACCGTTCGTCGATCTTGCCGTCGTCGTGGTGCAGGCCGGCGTGGCTCAGCACCCCGACCAGCCCGGCGTCCAGGCGGAGTCGGTCGGCGACGATCGCGGCCCGGTCTGCGACCGCCTCGGCGTGCTGGCGTAGGGTGACCGGTTCCCGGCTCGGGGTCCAGGTTTGCCGCAGGTCCTCATCGCCGGCCGCCCGGTGCAGGCCGACGACGAGGAGCCGGACGAGCCGTGGTGGGCCGTCTTGCGAGTCGTCCCGATGGAGGGTCACCTCGGCGGCGGCCAGCTGATCGTGGGTCAACCCGAGCTGCTTTGCCAGGTCGCTCAGCTGTTCGGTGAGGTCCTGCTCCGCATCGATGGCGTCGAGCGTCCGGCGGTCGTCGTCCTCCCGTTCGGTCGGGATGCGGTCGATGCGGAACACGAACGTGCCGGCGTCCAAGTCGTTGGCCGCTTCGAGCACGTCCTCGGCCTGCTCGGTGCCGTCCGGGTCAACCACGTCCGCGGTGAACAGCGCGGTGGCGGCGTCGATGACGAGCAGGTCGCCGGGGCGGATCCGATCCTCGGGACGAATCTGGTCGTCGTCGGAGCGAGCCTGACCTCCGGAGGGCTTCCGTTCGCCGGGGGGCAGGAACCGTGGGCGGTCCTCGGTGGGACGGACCAGGATCGCACCAGCTTCCAGCCGTTTGCGGACGTCCGTCGCCTGCCGGATCGAGACCGGGAACACCTCATGTTTGCGGGGCGGCAGGGCCTCGACCAGGCGTACGGCGTCGGCAGGCAGGGCCTGCCGAACCACGATGCCGAATTCGTTGTCGGGATCGTCCACGTCGTCGCTGAGCCACAGGTCCAGGTCGTCCTGTCGGGCCGCGAGGTCGTCGCTGGTCCGGGCGAGGTGCCACGCCTGGGCCAACTCCAGTCGTTGCCACAGGTCCCGCCGCGCCGCCGGGACCGGGGGGCGGTGCTCCCGCAGTGCCCAGGGTGCCAGGCCGGCCGGGTCGGCGGACCTGTCCACCAGCCAGGAGTGAGCCTGCGCGAGGTCGTCGCGGCCGTACGGCCCGGACCTGGCATCGGCGGCCAGCTCACCTGCGGGCACTATCACGGCCACCTCTGTCGCCCGCGAACCGAGCCGGTTGACCCGACCGGCTCGCTGCACGATGGCCCCGCCGGGTGCCAGCTCGGTCACCGCCGCGGCCAGGTCCAGGTCGACGCCGACTTCCAGGCTCTGGGTACTGACCAGCACATCGACCGTGTCGTCGCCGTCGATGGTGAGCAGACTCGACGCGGGCGGGCGCAGCCGGTCGACGTCGTACGGTCGCATCCGCCCGCAGATCAGTCTCGTCTCCAGGCCCCGGCCCCGCAGTTCGGAAACGACGGCCGTGGCCACCTTGACGCTGTTGACGAAGCAGCCGACCGTCCGGCCGTACTTCTCCCGCAGCCGCACCGCCTCATCCGCCAGGGCGGCCACCCCGGTCTTGCGGGCCGGGCCGCTGCGCGGAATCGGCCACCCCGGCAACGGCAGCAGCGTGACCGGTTTAGCCGCGGTCAGCCGCTGCCGCAGGGCCGTGTCCACGTCCAGATCCGCCGGTTCGACGCCGACCGCCACCCCGGCATCGGCGCGTGGGGTGGCGGTGGTCTCCACGACCTGCAGGATCGGCACCTCGAGCGGTTCCTGGGCCACCTCGGCGAGCTCGGCGACCCGGCGAGCCGTCGTGACCAACTGCTGTGACAGATGCGCCTCGTCGACCACCACCACCGAGTCGTACGCCAGCAGCCCGGCCTCCCTCGGCCAGGCCTGCGCCCGCGAACCGTACCCGGACAGCAGCAGCCGCGAGCCCCACATGTCAGGGGTGGCGCAGAGTACCGTGCAGCCGGCCGGGTCCTCCAGCCAATGCCGGGACGGAGGCGCGCCTCCACGCAACACCGCGGTCGTGAGAGCACGGCCACCGACCGCCGTGCGCAATGATCCGAGTGCGCTTGCCATCCGGCCGAGCAGACTCCCGTCCTCGGCCTCGGCCAGCAGATCGGCTATCCGCCGGGCGTGCTCGTGCTGGTCGTCGACCAGGGCCCGGCGGTCCACCACCAGGGCGAGCCGCCGCGGTACCCGGACCGGGTGACCGCACGCCATCAAAGTCACGGCGAACACATGCACGTCGACGACGCTGGTCTTGCCCGCGCCGGTCGGGGCGACCAACTGGTCCGGCCACCGGCCGGTACGCAGGATGTGGTCGAGTAACCGTTCCTGCCAGCGGAAGGGCCGGTGCCCGCCCCGCACCGCCGCGAAGAAGTCGCCGAACTCGGCCCGCTCGACGTTCATCGGCCCATCCTCCGCGCGATGGCGGACGGCAGATCCCGTGGTACGAGCAGGCCACCGCCCAGATGCCGGCTCTGCCCGATGGCGGCGATCGTCCGCGAACCGGCCAGGCCACCGAGGTCGAGCACCGCCCGGTACGGCTGGATCAGCGTGTCCGGATGGACCTTGTGCACGTACCGGCCGAGGTCGCCGCCCAGCACCCGGGATGCCGATCCGACCCGGATCCGTTGTCCCGCCGCCGCGGCGAGTGCCCGGTAGCGGGCATCGCCCCGCCCCGGAGCGGTGAACTCGGCCCGCCACACCAGACCGGCCGACAGCGCGATCGCGTCGCCCAGCGACCAGGGGGCGCCGCGCGGCGGGCGGGTGTCCGGTACCGCGACCGGGTCGGTCTGCCACCATCGTTCGGTGCCGGGAGCCGGCGCCGGCCAGAGCTCGTCGGCGGGGATCTCCACCGGCGCCTCCAGCGAGAACGGCCCGGCCGCGACCCGCACATGCCGAAGCTGCTGTGCCGCCATCCGCACCAGAGTGAGATCGACCTCGTCCGCGCCGGCCGGCAGCAGCACCGCCAGCGCGCAGCCACCGACGTGCGGGGTGTCCGGACCGAGGAAGTGGATCGCGCACCGGTTGGCCGGCTGCGGCACGCCGGGCTCGTAGGCGCCGGTCAGGATCGCGGGCGCCCCGTCTCCGATGATCGAGACCAGCGCCCGGTGGGCGGCCACTGCGAAACGGACCCGCGATTCAGCCGGAACCGCGCCGGTCCGGTTCATCCGGAACAGCAGGACCGACGTCCACGGCGTCGGCGGCAGGGGTTGCGGCGGACGGGTGTACCGGCCAAGATCCAACCTGCTCGTCAGCACCGCCGCAGCGGCGATCGACTCGCTCGACCGATGCGCGTCGGCCTTCAGCGGCGGCGCCTTCGCAGCGCCGGCGTGAGCCGTCTCCAGCGCCTCCAGCCGGCCCTCGACCGCCACCGCCAGATCCAGGCCGTCACCGGTGAACAGGTCGGCCTCCCGGTCCAACAGGTGGGTGGGCTCCGCTTCGGCGACCGCCAGCAACACCGGCGACTCGCTGGTCCCCAGATAAGGCACCTCGGGACAGAGCTCGGACAACGCCGTCACCACCGGTTCGGGCGGAGCCTGCTCCCACCACCAGGCGAACCGCCCGGCCACCGCGACACCCGTCACCGCGGGCTTTCCGGCGAGCTTCTCGCCCAGGGGATTGCGCCCCTCCTTGACGATCAAACCCTCTTTCCGGTACGCCGTGGAAGCGCCGCCCTGAGGCAAAGTGTCCGGGACCGCGACACCGTCCGGCGGGTTCTGCTCCAGCCAACGCAACGCCGCCCGATCGACGTCGCAGGGCCGCAACTCGTCCCCGGCCGCGACGGCGCGCACTCCCTGCGCCGCCGCAGAGACAAGTGCCGCGTGCAGCCGCGCCGGTGACGGCAGCGGATCGACCTGCCCGGCACCCACGTGCCCCTTGTAGACACCCAGCAGGGGCTCGGCGACGATCGCGAAGCTCACGGCCTGTCGTCCGCGTCGACCGCGCCGGAGACGATGTCCGGGTTGCCGGTCACCCGCATCGCCAGGCCCTTCCAGGACACGTCGGCGACCTTTTCGGCATGGGCGAGCGCCTCGGACAGCAACAGGTCGGCGGACTCGATGCCCAGCGGTTCCACCTCGAGGAACTCGCCACCCCGCTGGTCGAGGCGCACCCTCGGCGACTCCGCCTCGACCAGGTCGCAGTTCGCCCGCAGGTAGAGCTCCGCATCGGAGCGGGTCAGCGCGTTGAGCGCCAGCGCGGCCAGCAGCGCCCGGCAGGCGGCGTCGCCCTCCGGGCCGGCCCCGAACCGCATCTGCCGCAGGGTGGCGAAGGACAGCACGTGTGTACGGATGATCGTGTCGCATGCGACGCCGGTCAACTGGTCGAGAGCCGGCGGGATGCCACCGAGCCCCAGCGCGGACGCCGACTTCGTCTCACCCGGCTTGATCCCGCCGGCCGCCTTGACGATCGAGCCATGAGTGGACGGGCTCAGCTCCGCCTGCTGCCGGTCCGCCACCTCGGTCATCACCTTCTTGCCGAGGTTGATCTGCATCCCGACCGGGTCGACCCGGGCCCACCCTTCAGCCCGGGCACAGGCTTCACCAGAAGCCCGTCCGGGTCCCGAACCGCCGCGACGAAACCGGCGATCTCACCGACCAGCGCGCTGCGCCAACGACCCTGCCGACTGCGGCGAGTCGCGTCCCAGCCCCCGAAGATCAGTGT
>DASRYP010000672.1:0-2922 GCA_035687165.1 Actinoplanes sp.
CTGGGGCACGGCGGCCCGGATGTCCATCGCCGCACAACCCATCGCAGCCCAGGCCTGGCAGTTGTAGCGGGTGTCACCGAGCGCGGCGAGCAACGGCTCCCGCAGTCCGGCGTCCGCGAAGACGGCCGCCTGGTTCATCGCCCGGGTATACAGCGACCGGTGAAAATCTCGGTAGTCGCGGGTGAGCGCGTGCAGCGCCGCAATGGCCGATTCGTCGTTTTGCGTCCTGGCCCGGTCGAGCAGGTTGTACACATGTGCTTCGCGGGTCTCGAGGTCACCCGATCGAAGGCCCTGCAGGTCAGCGGGATTCACCGCCTGACCATACGCGCCACCACCCAAACCCCGTCACGGCCGTCACGGCCCCGCACCACCTAGCCGCTGTCCTCACCTGCCGCGAATAAGCCGCAGGACGCACGTTCAGCTCGGGTGGCTGTCGGTGGCGGCGGATGGCAGCTCCGCGAAGTAGTCGCGAAGCTTGGCGATCTGCCCGTCGCGGAGGCGGAAGATCTGCAGGAGTGACATCGTCGTGAGTCGCCCGTCGGCTTCGTCGAAGGCGACGTCGATCTCAGCGAGGAAAACGTCGGGATCCGGGGTGTCGTGCAGGACGTAGGTGGACCGTTGGAAGTTCATCGTTGCCAGGTAGGTCGTTTGCTGGTGATAGATGCTGGTCCCGGCCCGGATCGCGGCGCGGCCCACCAAGCGCCGCAACGGATGGCCGTCGGGGGCCAGCGGTGATTCGTAGACGCCGTCCTCGGTGAACATCGCGGCGATCGCGTCCGGGTTCCGGGTGATCGCGCTGGCGTAGACGTACTGCTCGAAGATTTCCTTATGCGTAAGAGCCACTCTCAAGCCTAGCCCACGCCGCTGCGGGCTCCGCTGTGCCCGGTGGTCACGCCATCGTCAGTAGGCCGTTCGTGAGCACGGCCGGGGTCAGGTGCCGGTAGCCGACCGAGTCGAAAAGCACCGTCAGCTCGTGGTCGTCGCGGGTCAGCAGCAGGCCGGAGCCCCAATATTTGTGCTCGACCCGGACGCCCTCGCCGGTCGCCGGAGTCCACGCGTTTTTTGCCGGGGTGGCCGTCGCGTCGTTGTCGCAGGTGCCGCAGGGGGCGGGGTAGTGCTCGCCGAAGTAGGCCAGCAGCTCGGCTCGGCGGCACTGCAGGGTCTCGGCGTAGTGCCGGGCCGCGTCGATCTGACTGGCCAGGACGGTCTGGCGACGATCGCCGACGGCCAGCACCGAGTCGGTGGCGGTCGCGGGGATCGTGCCGATCAGGACCGCGTCGTTGCCGTCGGGGGTCAGGAAGTCCAGCTCGATGAGCTCCTCGACGATGCGTTGCACCGCGTTGCGGTGCACACCGGTGGCCTGCACCAGATCGTTCAGGACGATCCGGCCGTGCGACTTCTCCAGGTGGTCGACGATCGTGGTCACCGTGCCGACCGGGACCCGCGAGCGGGAGGCCAGCAGCCGGGGGATCCGCACCGCGCGGGCGTCGTGGACCAGGACCGCGGCGGCGGGCTCTCCGTCGCGGCCGGCGCGACCGATCTCCTGGTAGTACTCGTCCAGGCTGCCGGGGACACCGGCGTGCACGACCGTACGGATGTCGGGCTTGTCGATGCCCATGCCGAAGGCGCTGGTCGCCACGACGACGTCGAGCTCGCCGGTAAAGAAGGCGTCCTGGACGCGTGCACGTTCGGCCGCGGGTACGCCGGCGTGATAGGCGGCGCTCTTGTACGCGGCCAGGCGCAGCCGCTCGGCCAGTTGCTCGCAGTGTGCGTGCGTCAAGGCGTATACCAGGGCCGGGGTTTTCTGGCTCAGCATCACCTCGACCGTGCGGTCCTCGAGCGCCTGGGCCTCGGGCACGTCCTGCCGGGTCAGCCGCACCGCGAGGCTGATGGTCGGCCGGTCGAAGCCGGTGACGATCACCTTCGGGTCGCTCATCCGCAGCCGCCGGGTGATGTCGGCCTGCACCGGCGGGGCGGCGGTCGCGGTCAGTGCCAGCACCGGCGGGCGCCCGAGGTTGTCGATGACGTCGGCGAGGCGCAGGTAGTCGGGGCGGAAGTCGTGCCCCCACTGGCTGATCAGGTGGGCTTCGTCGACGGCGGCCAGCGTCACCGGGCGTCGGCTCGCCGAGATCGCGCCGACCGTCTCCGCGTTGGCCAGTTGTTCCGGGCCGAGGAGCACAAAGTCAACTTCCCCGTCCCGTACGGATTGAAGGACCTTGATGCGCTCGGCGTGCCGCAGACTGGAGTTGATCATGTGGGCCGCGACCCGGTTGCCGGTGAGGGCGCGGAGCTGGTCGCGCTGGAGGGCGACCAGTGGCGAGACCACCACCGTCAGACCTTCTCGGGCCAGCCCCGCCACCTGGTAGATCGCGCTTTTGCCGCTGCCCGTCGGAAGCACGGCCAGGGTGTCCCGGCCGCCGACGACCGCGGCGACGGTCTCCTGCTGGGCCGGGCGCAGGGTGAAGCCGAGCACCGACTCCGCGATGGCGTTGATGTCCACCGTTCCGAGTCTTACACCCAGCTCAGGGAAGCGCCCGGCGGGCGCGGCGTTGCCGACCTAGGAGTACGTGACGGCGCGCATCGGACCTTCCCGGTGAGTGGGGAAGGTCGCGTAGGTTACCGGATCGCCGTGATGGGGGAGCTCGAACGGTCGGCGATCGAGGGGTCCGGCCGCTCGGGCGCGGTGCCGAGCCGTCGCAGCAGCAATCGTGCCATCGCGTGCACCGAGTCCGGTTCGTGGGTCAACACGAACTCCAGGCAGTCGCCCGGGCCAGGCCGCGCGCACAGAGCTGCCGTGGCATGCGGACCGACCACGGCCAGGTCCGTCTCCGTGCCCGCCGGGCCGGTGGCCGGTGCCGCCGCCACCCGTACCGGGTGAGGGTCCGCGCCGGCCATCGCGGGCCCGACGATCCCGACGAACGC
>DASRYP010000673.1:0-3913 GCA_035687165.1 Actinoplanes sp.
ATGCGACGCGACGGGATGATGCTGGCGTTGACCCGCGCCCGGTTGCGCCCGACGCGGGCGGCCTCGTTCTGGCGGGCGATCAAGCCCGTCGCCGCCGAAGTCGATCAGGCGCCCGGCCTGCTGGCTCACTTCGGCATCGGCGAGGCGCCGCTCGGCTGGCAGGGCACAGTCAGCATCTGGCGCGATGCGGCGGACCTGGCCGGATTCGCGTACCGTCAGCCGGAGCATCGGGCGGTCATCGCACGGACGCCGACCGATCGGTGGTACGCCGAGGAGTTGTTCGCCCGATTCGCGGTCGACGAAATCACCGGCGACCGCGAAGTCCTCGGCTGGCATCCGTAAGAGAGGCGTGACTCGACGATGAGGCTCGTGGCGTGGCAGCCCGACGACCTGCTGCGGCGGCTCGACGACGTGGTGAGCGTCTACGGCGAGGCGATGGGCTATCGGCAGGAGCTGCTGCAGACTCGGCGCGGCTACATCGGCGCCCACGTGCGCCGGCCCGGTTTCCGCGCGGTCGCGACCCTCACCACCGACGGCCGGCTCGCCGGCTTCGGGTACGGATACACCTCCGTCCCCGGCCAGTGGTGGCACGACCAGGTGCGAGCCAACCTCGGTGCGGCCGCCCGGCAGCGCTGGCTGACCGACTGCTTCGAGGTCGTCGAGCTGCACGTGCATCCGGTGGCACAGGGGCACGGCGTCGGCGCCCGTCAGCTGCGCGCGCTGCTGGCGATGGCCGACGGCGAATCCGTGCTGCTCTCGACGCCCGAGGCCGACGAGGCGAAGTCCCGGGCCTGGCGGCTCTACCGCCGGTTCGGCTTCGAGGACGTGCTGCGCGACTTCTCCTTCCCGGGCGACGAGCGGGACTTCGCCATCCTCGGCCGGGGGCTGCCGCTCGCGGAGCGGCCCGCCGAGGACGCGCCGGGCATTGTCGGTCTCTAAGAGGCTGCCGTGGGCACTGCTGGGCGTCCTCGTTCTCGCGCAGATCTGCTACCCGCTGACCGGCGGCCACGTCCGGGCCGGGCTGACCGTCGCCACGGTCGTGCTCGGCTGTCTGCTCTCGGTCACGCACGCGCTGCTCACCCGTGGCCCGCGGGCGGCGATCGCCCTGGTCGGCACGGCCACGCTGGGCGGCTTCGCGGTCGAGGCGGTCGGCGTCGCCACCGGCTTCCCGTTCGGCACCTATGTCTACTCGGGTCAGCTCGGGCCCAAGCTGCTCGGCGTCCCGCTGATCATCCCGCTGGCCTGGACGTGGATGGCCTGGCCGGCCTGGCTGGCGGCCCAGCGTCTGCCGATCGCCCGATGGGCGCGGATCGGGGTTGCCGCGGTCGGCCTGGCCGCGTGGGACCTCTTCCTCGATCCGCAGATGGTGGCCGAGGGCTACTGGCGGTGGCGGTCGGACACGCCGGCGCTGCCTGGCGTGCCCGGCGTCCCGATCGGCAACTATCTGGGCTGGCTCGGCTTCGCGGTGCTGCTGATGACCGCCCTGAGCTTCGCGTCGGGGAGCACCGCGCCACTCCGGGCGGACGCGCCGATCTTGGCGCTCTGGCTGTGGACGTACGCTTCGTCCGTGCTCGCCCACGCCGTCTTCCTGGACCTGCCCGCCTCGGCGGCCTGGGGTGGCGTGCTGATGGGCGTGGCTGTGCTCCCTCTCGTACGCCATCTCCGGCGTCCGATATGAGATGGCTCGTGCTGCTGCCGTGGGCCGCGCTGACCGCGCACACCGCGGCGAATGCGCTGCTGCTGCGCCGCCCCCCGCGCGCGGCAACCACGGACGAGAGGGTCGCGGTGCTGCTGCCCGTGCGGGACGAGGCCGGGCGGGTCGAGGCGTGCGTGGCGTCGCTGCTGGCCCAGCGCGGGGCCGAGAAACTGACGGTGACTGTGCTCGACGACGGATCGACCGACGGGACGGCCGAGATCGTACGGGCCGTGGGAGAGGTCCGACCGGACGACGAGGTACGGCTGCTGACTGGTGCACCACTGCCGGTCGGGTGGCTGGGCAAACCACACGCGTGCCAGCAACTCGCCGACGCGTCCGCCGACGCCGATGTCCTCTGCTTCGTCGATGCCGACGTCGTCCTGCGACCAGAGGCGATCGCGGCGGCCGTCACCGAGTTGCGCCGCGCCGGCGTGGGCCTGCTCTCGCCGTACCCGAAGATCGTCGGGGCCGGACGCCTGGTGCAACCCCTGCTCCAATGGTCGTGGCTGACCTTCCTGCCGCTGCGCGCGATGGAACGCTCCCCGCGCCCGTCGCTCGCCGCGGCCGGCGGGCAGTGGCTGGTCGTCGACGCCGCGGCCTATCGGCGCGCGGGCGGGCACGCGGCCGTGCGCACCGAGATCCTGGAGGACATCGCGCTGGCCCGCGCGGTCAAACGCGCCGGCGGCCGGATCGCGCTGGCCGACGGCTCCCGGCTCGCGACCTGTCGCATGTACGACTCGTGGCCCGAGCTCACCGCCGGCTACGCCAAGTCGCTCTGGGCCTCCTTCGGCACGTCGCCGACCGCCGGCACCATCGTGGTCATTCTGCTTCTGCTGTACGCCGGGCCGCCTGTCGCAGCCGCCGTCCTGGCCGCTCTCGGCGCTTTCGAGTGGGCCGCGATCGCCCTCGCCGCGTACCTGCTCGCCGTGGCGGGCCGGGTGGTGACCGCCACCGCGACCGGGGGCCGCGCCTGGCCCGACGCCCTCGCCCACCCGATCTCGATCGTGCTCTTCGGCCGCCTCGTGGCCCACTCGTTCCGGCTACGCGCCCACGGCAAGCTGACCTGGCGAGGACGACCGGTATGAGCACCGTCGTCGTGATCGGCGCCGGGGTCGGTGGGCTGACCGCGGCCATCCGCCTGGCCGAGGCGGGCCACTCGGTGGTCGTCTTCGAGCGCTCCGGCGAGGTGGGCGGCAAGGTGGCCGTGTACGAGCGGGACGGGTTCCGCTTCGACACCGGCCCGAGCCTGCTCACCCTGCCGCAGGTCTTCACCGAGGCGAACCCCGACCTGGTGCCGCTCGACCCGGTCGTGCGCCACGTCTTCGCCGACGGCACGGTGCTGGACTCCTCGCCGGTGCACGCCGAGTTCCGCACGCGCATCGAGGCCGCGCTCGGCCCGGAGGCGGCGCGCGACTGGGACCGGTTCTGGCATCGCGCTCAGCGCATCTGGGACGCGTCGTGGCGATCGGTGCTGCGCAAGCCGGTGACACCCGTGTCGCTGGCCGGTCTGGCCTGGCGGATCGGGGATCTGGCGGCGATTGCTCCCGGCTGCACGCTGCGGTCGCTCGGCCGCCGTTATCTGCGCGATCCACGGCTGCGGACTCTCCTGGACCGGTACGCGACCTACACCGGCGCCGACCCCCGCCGCGCTCCTGCCGCGCTGGCCGCGGTCCCCTACGCCGAGCTGGCCTTCGGCGGCTGGTACGTGCCCGGCGGGCTGGGCATCCTGGCGGCGACGCTGGCCGCGCGCTGCGAGTCGGCGGGCGTACGGATCGAGCGGAACACGGAGGTCCGGCGGATCGAGACGGCCGACGGGCGGGTGCGCGGCGTATCCCTCGCGAGCGGCTTCGTGCCGGCCGACATCGTCGTTTCCAACGTGGACGCGCTGACGGTCTACCGCGACCTGCTCCCCGACCCGCGGCGGCTGGCCGGGCTGGCCGACCGCAGCCTGGCCGGCTTCGTGCTGCTGCTCGGCGTGCGGGGTTCGACACCGGCGCTGGCCCACCACACGGTCTTCTTCCCGGCCCACTACGACGGCGAGTTCGACGCGATCTTCGGTTCGGCGGCGCGGCGGGCCCGACCGGCGAGCGATCCCACCGTCTTCGTCACCCGGGCCGTCGACCCGCAGGTGTGTCCGGAAGGTTGCGAGGCATGGTTCGTGCTGGTCAACGCGCCGCGCCACGGCACCGGCTGGCGGGCAACCGACTGGCGCCGGCC
>DASRYP010000674.1:0-4022 GCA_035687165.1 Actinoplanes sp.
GGTCGCTGACCGTGACCGTCTCGGACGACGATCCGGCGCCGAAGGCGAGGCCGCCCGCGGTCGGCCGCACGACGGTCTGCACGACGTCGTTCACGTGGTCGACCACCGGGATCTTGTCGGCGACGACCTCGATCGCCAGCAGCAGGGCCAGGATCAGCAGGGTCCAGCCGTTGGCGAGCCACGACCAGCCGGTCGGCAGGTCGATCGCGTCAGTGTAGCGGGCCAGCAGACCCATGGTGAGCAGGGGGATATAGGCATTGAGGCCGGCGGATGCGGCCAGGCCGGTACCGGTGAGCGCTTCGAGCACGGCTCCAGGATGGCAAACCCCCGCGAACGCCGCTGGGCTCGGGCCGCGACCGTGACGGTACTGTCGTCCGGTGCGCCTGGTCATCGCGAAGTGCTCGGTCGATTACGTCGGCCGGTTGTCCGCCCACCTGCCCACGGCCACCCGGCTGCTGATGGTGAAGGCGGACGGCTCGGTCTCGATCCACGCCGACGATCGTGCCTACAAGCCGCTGAACTGGATGAGCCCGCCCTGCAAGCTGCAGGAGGCGCCGGGCGTCTGGAAGGTGGTGAACAAGGCGGGCGAGGAGCTCCGGATCACCCTCGAGGAGATCTTCCAGGACACGTCGTACGAGCTGGGGGTCGATCCCGGGCTGGTCAAGGATGGGGTCGAAGCCCACTTGCAGGAGCTGCTCGCGGCCCACCCGGAGACGTTCGGCGAGGGCTGGACGCTGGTGCGGCGCGAGTTCATGACCGCGATCGGCCCGGTCGACCTGCTCTGCAAGGACGCGAAGAACGGCTCGGTGGCGGTCGAGATCAAGCGCCGGGGCGAGATCGACGGCGTCGAGCAGCTCACCCGTTACCTCGAACTGATGAACCGCGACCCGCTGCTCGCGCCGGTGCAGGGCATCTTCGCGGCGCAGGAGATCAAACCGCAGGCCCGGGTCCTCGCCACCGACCGGGGCATCCGTTGCGTGGTCGTCGACTACGACCGGCTGCGCGGCATGGAACGCGACGAGCTCACCCTGTTCTGAGCCGCTCAGGTCTTCCCGGCAGCGGTCGCTCCTGCCGGACACCTTTCGCGCTGCCTGACAACCTTCAACCGGACCACCGAACGGGACGGCTGAATCTGAGAGGCTTGATCACGGCGGTTGACGGGTAAACCGCCGGAATCCCCGCAAGAAGGAGTTGGTCGCCGCCATGGGCGGATATGGCTGGCAGATCGTCCTGGTCGTCGTCCTGGTGCTGCTCAACGCGGCCTTCTCCGGCAGCGAGATGGCGTTGATCTCACTACGGGACAGTCAGCTCCAGCGGCTCGAACGGCAGACCCGCACCGGCCGCACCCTCGCCAAGCTGGCCCGCGACCCGAACCGGTTCCTGGCCACCATCCAAATCGGCATCACGCTGGCCGGCTTCCTGGCGTCCGCCTCGGCGGCGGTGTCGCTGGCCAAGCCGCTGAACGAACCGCTCAGTTTCCTCGGCAGCGCGGCCAACCCGGTCTCGATCGTGCTCGTCACGATTGTGCTGACCTTCTTCACCCTGGTCGTCGGCGAGCTCGCCCCCAAACGCATCGCGATGCAGCGCACCGAGGGCTGGGCGCTCCTGGTAGCCCGTCCGCTCGACACGCTGGCCGCGCTGTCGCGCCCGGCGGTCTGGCTGCTCGGCAAGTCGACCGACCTCATCGTCCGGCTCACCGGCAACGACCCGAACGCCGGGCGCGAGGAGGTGAGCACCGAGGAGATCCGCGACCTGGTCACCCAGCAGCAGGAGTTCACGCCCGAACAACGGACGATCATCAGCGGCGCCTTCGAGATCGCCGACCGGATCCTGCGCGAGATCCTCGTGCCCCGTCGTGATGTCCTGGTCGTGGCGGCCGGGGCGACCGCGCACGAGGCGCTGCGCGAGCTCATCGCCGGCGCGCACTCGCGGGCGCCGGTCACCGGGCCGATGGGCCTCGACGACGTGCTCGGCGTAGTGCACCTGCGCGACCTCGTCGACGCCGAGGGTCCCGTACGAGATCACATGTTCGCACCGTTGTTCCTGCCTGAGACCCTCAAGGTGTCGGACGCGATGCGCCAGATGCGGTTGCAGCGCCAGCAGCTCGCCCTGGTGGTCGACGAGCGCGGCGCGATCGACGGCATCATCACGATGGAGGACCTGGTCGAGGAGGTCGTCGGCGAGATCTACGACGAGACCGACCGGGACGTGCAGTCGGTGGTGCGCGAGCCGGACGGCTCGATGCTGCTGCCGGGCACCTTCCCGATCCACGACCTGCCCGACATCGGCGTCGACGTGGACAATCTGGACGAGGGCGACTACACCACAGTGGCCGGCCTGGTGCTGGCCCACCTCGGGCACATCCCCACCGAGGCCGGCGAGACCGTGCGGATCGACGGGCATACCACCGAGGTCGTCGAGGTCACCGGCCGGGCCATCACCAAGGTACGGCTGCGGGTCGCTCCGCGTGAGTTGGAGGAGCAGAACAGCTAGAACGACCCGTTGCAGGCCGAGCTCAGTACGTGTAGAAGCCCTTGCCGCTCTTGCGCCCGAGATCACCGGCCTGGACCATGCGCTGCAGCAGCTCCGGCGGGAAGAACTTCTCGTCCGCGGTGTCCCGGTAGATGTTGCTCGCCGCGTTCAGCATGACGTCGAGGCCGGTCAGGTCGACCGTGGCCAGCGGGCCCATCGCGTGCCCGAAGCCCAGCTTCATCACGGTGTCGAGGTCGGCCGCGCTGACCACGCCCGACTCCACCAGCTTGACCGCCTCGACCAGGATCGCCGAGAAGAGCCGGTTGGAGACGAAGCCGGCGACGTCTCGCTTGACCTCGACGCAGGTCTTGCCGATCTCTTCGGCGTAGGAACGCGCGGCGGCGAGCGTCTCGTCGGAGGTCTGGTAGCCGCGGACCAGCTCGACCAGCTTCATCATCGGCACCGGTGAGAAGAAATGGATGCCGACCACCGACTCGGGCCGCGCGGTCACGGTGGCGATCTGGGTGATCGGGATGGCCGAGGTGTTGGTGCCGAGCACCGCTCCGACCTTGCAGATCTTGTCGAGGACACGGAAGACCTCGTGCTTGGCCTCGACCTTCTCGTAGATGGCCTCGACCACCACGTCGGCGTCGGCGGCGGCGTCGAGATCGGTGGTCGGGGTGATCCGGGCGATCGTCGCCTCGGCCTCCTCCTCGGTGATCTTGCCCTTGGCCGCGAACCGGCTCAGCGAGTCGCGGATCGCCGCCATCCCCCGGCTCGTCGCCGTGTCGTCCACGTCGCGCATGGTGACCTGCCACCCGGCCTGCGCCGAGACCTGTGCGATGCCGGAACCCATCAGCCCGGAGCCGATGACCGCCAGTCGACCCGCCATGTTCTGCTTCTCCTTCGCCGACCCGAAAACAACAGGGTCACCCTAGCGGTGTTACTGAACGGACACTGAGCGCAGGGTGCCGCTCGATCGGGGCAATTCTCCGGAAAATGGGCGCGCGCCGATGCGAGACTGTGCCTATGGCGTCAGGCAACGGCTGGTACCTCGTCGGGCCGCTGATCGCCGTCGGTCTGGTCGGCTTCCTCGGTGCGATCTTTTGGCGGATGGGCCTGCAATGGACATCCGTCCGCGAGCCGGAAGCCGACGGCCTCTCCATCTTCGGCGATCCGGATCCCTACTTCACCGACGACTACGGCCTGCTCCGCCCAGCGGCCGTCACGATCGAGGCCGGTGGCGCCGACGAGATCCGCCGGCTGCTGCGCGCGGCCGGGATCAGAGCGACCCAGACGTACGACCGGGACGGCCGCACCGTGGTGCTGGTCTTCGCCGAGGAGGTCGACGAGGCCCGGCGGCTGGTCGGCGACTCCCCGGCGCTCTGAACGCCGCTTTAGAAGTCGAACGTAGGCTCGGGCACGTCGGCCCGCTCCACCTCGACACCCAGCTTGGCCAGGTCGGACACGAAATCAGGGTAACCGCGGTCGATGTGGTGCACCTCGCCCACCTCGGTGACGCCCTCGGCACAGAGCCCGGCGATGACGAG
>DASRYP010000675.1:0-4146 GCA_035687165.1 Actinoplanes sp.
CTCGACCGGGAAGAGCTTACGTCCGGCCCGGGTCTGGAAGTAGAGGTCGGAGTCGCGCCGGTGCACCGATGTGCAGCCCAGCGCCGCCGCGACGAGGAACGCGCGGTTGGTGCACGCGCCGTAGGAGAGCCCGCCGGGCAGCAAAAGATCGAGCATCAGGTCGGGCTTGGCGACCCCGGCCGTCGCGATGACCCGCTGGAGGAAGTCCCGCTGGCGCACCTCGTCGAGGTGCCGGACGTCGGGGCGCCCGGCCAGGACGCGGGCGTGCGCCGCGTACTCGTCCGACGAGTCGAGGACCAGCAGTCGTACGTCGGCGCCGAGGCGGGCCGCGTGGTCGGCCTCGGCGACGATCTCGGCCAGCGTCGCGGAGCACTCCCGGTTGGTCGGCACCACCAGGCAGATCCGCTGGCTGTTGTCCCCGTCATTCACGTCCGCTCCTGTTGAGAAATGGGAACGCAGCCGCCTCGCGCACGGCGGTCCGCCGCTGCGCCCAGGAACCCGGGCTCCGTGCCGGAATTGACATTCGACCCAAGCCGAGGCTATTTACACCCGCCGATACAAATGGCTACGGTGAACCTAATGATCGACCCTTCGATCCGCAAGGTCATGATTCACACGAGCGGCCGGAATCGCTGGTCGCCGCCGGTTCCGGAACCAGCGGCGGCCGACGGGCGCCGGCCGGCCGCACCCTCCCGGCCCGGAACCTTTCCGTGTCGCCGCGCTCACCCTCGGTCGAAAGCCGTTAAAG
This sequence comes from Actinoplanes sp., assembly GCA_035687165.1. GTDB lineage: Bacteria > Actinomycetota > Actinomycetes > Mycobacteriales > Micromonosporaceae > Actinoplanes. The sequence goes on from DASRYP010000675.1 coordinate 749, forward strand.
ATCTGTCAACGGACGTGGACCGGCGTGAATGCGCGGGCCACGATGTCCGGGGCGCGTCGACGAGGCCGCACGGGCGAAAGGCGTTCATGGACCTCCTCACCACCCCGGCCGGGCCACGACATCGGCGGGAAGCGGGGTTGCCGGCGACAACGGGCCCGGCGCTGCCCGGGCGACGGCCGGGCAGCGCCGGCACCGCGGCCCGGCTGCGGGTGCTCGGGTGGGTCGCCGCCGTGCTGGCCGTGGCGCTGGCCGCGATGATCACGGTCGAAGTGCGCCGGGAATGGGTCGGCCTGGATGTCATCGGCGATCAGACCGCACCGGTGGTGACGGCCAGCAGCGACCTGTACTTCGCGCTCGGCGACATGGACGCGCAGCTCGCGAACGTTCTGCTGGTCGGTGACGACCAAAAGCTCGGCTTCACCCGCGACGCGGCGCTCAAGATCTATCAGGAGCGGCGGGCGCAGGTCAGCGTCGCGCTGCAGCGGGCCGCCGAGACGGCCGAGGCCGACTTGGCGGCCGCGAAGGCGGTCCGTGACATCCTCGACGCGCTGGGCCGCTACGAGACTCTTGCCGCCCAGATGATCCTGCTCGACCAGCAGGTCAGCCACCCCGCCGGCCAACCCGCCCAGGCGACGCTGGCGAAATACCGGCAGGCCACCGATCTTCTCAAGGACAGTTTGCTGGTGGCGGTGCAGGGGCTGATCGACCGCAACTCGCGCATCCTGGAGGACACCTACCAGTCGCGGCGCGATCTCACCTTAACGATGCGGACGGTGCTGGTCGTGCTCGGCGTCGCGGTGTTGCTGACACTGCTGATGCTGCACGTCTATGTCGCCCGGCGGTTCCATCGGTGGATCAACCCGGCGCTCGTGGTGGCCACGCTGCTCGCGGGCGGTCTGACGGTCTCGGGATGGGTGTTGACCACCGACGGCGCCGAATATCTGCGGGTCGCGAAGAAGGACTCGTTCGACTCGGTGCTGGCATTGAACCGGGCCCGGGCGGTCAGCTACGACGCGAACGCCGACGAGAGCCGCTATCTTGTCGATCCTGCGCGCGCGGCGGCGTACGAGAAGGCCTTTCTCGACAAGACTCAGCAACTGGTGACCTTGGACGGTGCGACGCTGCCGACCTTTGATGAGCGGCTGGCCGCGGCGTTCGACGCCTATCGGCAGGACCTCACGGCGATCGATTGGCAGGGCTTTTACGGCAAGGGGTTCCGCAACATCACGTTCGACGGGGAGCGGGAACTGGCCGAGCAGACCCTGGTCGCCTATCAGACGTATCAGGTCGACGACCGGCGCATCCGGGCGCTCGCGCGGGCCGGTCGGCTGCGGGACTCGATCGCGTTCTGCACGAGTTACCACCCGGGCGACTCCAACTACCACTTCGCCGAGTACGACAAGGTTCTGGCCGCCTGGATCGACATCAATCAGGGCTGGTTCGACCGCAGCATCGCCGACGGGCGCCGGCAGCTCCAAGGGTGGACGGTGATCCCCGCGGTGGCCACGGCCGTTCTGCTGGGTCTGCTGTTCCTCGGGCTGCGCCGGCGGCTGGCCGAATACCATTGAGGAGTCGCCGATGAGATGCCGGCAGAGCGGGTGTCCTGGCCGATACGCCGACGACGGGTTCTGCGACGAGTGCGGGCACAAGGCCGGGGCCGGGCCCGACAGCCGTACGCGGGTGGCCGCGCGCGGCAGCCTCGGCGCGAACTTGGTGGAAGTGCCACCGGTGCCGTTGCGCGACCCGCTTACCGCAGTGCAGGCGAACCCGAGCGTGCCGGAGCGGAACCGTTACTGCAGCCGGTGTGGCGAACCAGTCGGTCGGGCTCAGCCCGAGGGGTTCTGCCCGCTCGACGGTACGCCGTTCTCGTTCGTGCCTCGGCTGCGCCCGGGTGACGTTGTCGCCGGCCGCTACGAGATTCTCGGGGCTCTGGCGCACGGCGGTGTCGGTTGGGTCTACCTGGCCCGCGACCGCAATATCAGCAGCACGGGCGTCGAGCGGTGGGTCGTGCTCAAGGGGCTGATCGACACCTCTGACCCGGACGCCATCTCGTCGGCGATCTCGGAACGGCGGTTCCTGGTCGAGGTCGACCATCCGACGATCGTGAAGATCCATGATTTCGTGCAGCATCCCGATCCGGCCTCCGGACGTCTGGTCGGTTACACAGTGATGGAGTACGTCGGCGGCCGCACGCTGAAGGAGCTCGGCCGGCTGCCGTTGCCGCAGGTCATCGCGTACGGGCTGGAGGTCCTGCCCGCCCTGGGCTATCTGCACTCGCGGGGACTGCTGTTCTGCGACTTCAAGCCGGACAACGTGATCCATGCCGAGGAACAGCTCAAGCTGATCGACCTCGGCGGCGTCCGGCGGATCGACGACCACGACTCGGTGATGTTCGGAACACCGGGGTATCAGGCTCCGGAGCTCGCCACCGCCGGCCCGTCCATCGGCTCCGACCTCTACACCGTCGGGCGCACGCTCGCCGTGCTGAGCTTCGATTTCGCCGGCTTCACCACCCGGTACGCCGGCCGGCTGCCCGATCCCGCCGACGTCGAGCTGTTCCGGCGAGAGGAGTCCTACTACCGGTTCCTGCATCGGGCCACCCACCCCGACGTACGCCGCCGGTTCTCGTCGGCCGGCGAGATGGCCGAGCAATTGCTGGGTGTGCTGCGCGAGGTCCTCGCCGCCGCCGACGGCAAGCCCCGCCCGGCCGGTCCGGTCCGTTTCACCCCGGAGAGGCAGGTGTTCGGTTCCGCCGATGGCGAGCTGGTCGGGATGCAGGTGGCCACGGCATTGCCGGTGCCGCTGGTCGACACCACCGACCCGGCCGCGGGTTTCCTCGCGGCGATGAGCGCGGCCACTGTGGATGCTCTGCGCGCCGCGCCCCAACAGACCCGCGAGGTACGGCTGCAACTGGTGCGCGCGCTGGTCGACGCGGGCGACACAAGCGGCGCCGCGGACGAGTTGTGGAGCCTGCCCGACGACGGTACGGACTGGCGGCTCACCTGGTTCGCCGGGCTCATCGCACTCGCGGCCGGCCGTCCCGGCGATGCCCGCGCGCAGTTCGACGCCGTCTATTGGGCGGTTCCGGGGGAACCAGCGGCCCAGCTCGGCCGGGCGGTCGCCGCCGAGCTCACCGGCGACCGCGCCACCGCGGCCCATCACTACGAGCGGGTCTGGCTGGTCGACCACGGCTTCCTCAGCGCCGCGTTCGGCTTGGCCCGGATGCGGCTGGCGGTCGGTGACCGGGCCGGCGCGCTCACCGTCCTCGACGAGGTGCCCGAGACCTCCAGCCAGCAGGTCGCCGCCCAGATCGCCGCGGTGCGGGGCGGGCTCGACCACCGGCCCGGCGTGCTGACCTCGACCGACCTGCTGAAGGCCTCGACCCGGCTGGAACGCAT
>DASRYP010000676.1:0-2676 GCA_035687165.1 Actinoplanes sp.
ATCTTGGCAATCGGGAAACCGGTTGCCTTGGACGCCAGCGCGCTCGACCGTGAGACGCGCGGGTTCATCTCGATGACGAGGATCTCCTCGCTGACCGGGTCGACCGCGAACTGGACGTTGGAGCCGCCCGTCTCCACGCCGATGGCGCGGATCACCGCGATCGCCTGGTCGCGAAGGCGCTGGTACAGGCGGTCGGTCAGCGTCTGCTGCGGCGCGACCGTGACGCTGTCGCCGGTGTGCACGCCCATCGGGTCGATGTTCTCGATCGAGCAGACCACCACGACGTTGTCGTGCCGGTCGCGCATCAGTTCGAGCTCGTACTCCTTCCAGCCGAGCACGCTCTCCTCGATCAGCACCTCGTGCACCGGCGAGGCGGCCAGGCCGGCGCCGGCGATCCGCTCGAGGTCCTCCCGGCTGTGCGCCATGCCCGAGCCGAGCCCGCCCATGGTGAAGGACGGCCGGATGACGACCGGAAGCCCCAGATCGTCAACCGTCGAGAACACTTCGTCCATGCTGTGGCAGACCCGCGATCGGGGCGTCTCCCCGCCGGCCCGCGCCACGATGTCCTTGAACAGCTGCCGGTCCTCGCCGCGGCGGATCGCGTCGATGTTGGCGCCGATCAGCTCGACGCCGTACTTCTCGAGCACGCCGTTCTCGTGCAGGGCGACCGCCGTGTTCAGCGCGGTCTGCCCGCCCAGCGTCGGCAGGATCGCGTCGGGGCGCTCCTTGGCGATGATCAGCTCGACGAACTCGGGGGTGATCGGCTCGACGTAGGTGGCGTCGGCGAACTCCGGGTCCGTCATGATCGTGGCCGGGTTGGAGTTGACCAGCGAGACGCGGATGCCCTCGGCCCGCAGCACCCGGCACGCCTGGGTGCCGGAGTAGTCGAACTCGCAAGCCTGGCCGATGACGATCGGGCCGGAGCCGATCACCATCACGTGCTTGAGATCTTCACGCTTTCCCATGATCAGCCTTTCTTCCCGGAGAATTCCACCAGCTCGACGAACCTGTCGAACAGGTAATCGGCGTCGTGCGGGCCGGCGGCGGCCTCGGGGTGGTACTGAACGGTGAACGCGGGGACCTCGATCCCTCGCAGGCCCTCGACCACGTCGTCGTTGAGGCAGACGTGCGAGACCTCGACCCCGCCGAAGTCGGTGTCGATCACGGTGTGCAGCGGCGCGTCGACCGCGAAGCCGTGGTTGTGGCTGGTCACCTCGACCTTGCCGGTGGTCTTGTCGAGCACCGGCTGGTTGATGCCGCGGTGCCCGTAGCCCAGTTTGTAGGTGCCGAAGCCGAGCGCCCGGCCGAGGATCTGGCTGCCGAAGCAGATGCCGAAGAGCGGCGTCTGCCGGCGCATGACCTCGCGGGCGAGCGCGACCGGCCCGTCCGCGGTGGCCGGGTCGCCCGGGCCGGGCGAGAAGAACACCGCGTCGGGACTGACCGAGAGCAGGTCCTCGATCGACGACGACGCCGGGAAGATGTGCGTCGTCACCCCCCGCGCGGCGAGCCGGCGCGACACGTTCCGCTTGATGCCCAGGTCGAGCGCGGCGACGGTGTAGCGGTGCTCGCCGACGGCGTCGACCGTGTAGACGGAGGAGGTCGTGACTTCGGCGGAGAGGTCCGCGCCGATCATCTCGGGGGCGGCCCGCACTCGGTCGAGCAGCGACTGCGGGTCGAGGTCGACCGAGGAGATGCCCACCCGCATCGCGCCGCGCGAGCGCAGGTGCCTGGTCAGCGCCCGGGTGTCGATGCCGCTGATCCCGACGACGCCCTCGGCGGCCAGCCGCTCCCCGAGGTCGCCGGTCGAGCGCCAGTTCGACGGCCGGCGGGCGGGATCGCGCACGACATAACCGGCGACCCAGATGCGGGAGGACTCGTCGTCCTCCTCGTTGACGCCGGTGTTGCCGATCTGCGGCGCGGTCTGCACGACGACCTGCCGGTGATAGGACGGGTCGGTCAGCGTCTCCTGGTAACCGGTCATGCCGGTGGTGAACACAGCCTCGCCGAACGTCTCACCGATCGCGCCATACGCGAGACCGGCAAAAGTCCTGCCGTCCTCGAGGACGAGGATCGCTGAGCTGCCTGAACGGCTTCGCTGAGCGGCGGGGGAAAAGGGGGTGCTCATTTAACAGCCTTCCCGTCCAGGACCGTCGGCTCGCCCCGGAGGAAGGTCGCCACGATGCGACCCGGCAGGGTGGTGCCCGCGTACGGCGTGTTGCGGCTGCGGCTCGCCAGCTCGGACGGGTCGACGACCCGCCGGGCGGACGGGTCCACCAGCGTGAGGTTGGCCGGGTCGCCGACCTCGAGGTCAGTGCCGTGGCCGGTCAGGCCCGCGATCCGCGCGGGCGTCCGGGACATGCGCTCGGCGATCAGGTCCCACCGCTCGCCGAGCACCGAGAGCACCACCGGCAGCGCGGTCTCGAGACCGACCATGCCGGGGCGGGCATACGCCCACTCGCACTCCTTGTCCTCGGTGGCGTGCGGCGCGTGGTCGGTGGCGACGATGTCGATGACGCCCTCGACGAGCGCCTCGCGCAGCGCGTTGACGTCGGCCGCCGTACGCAACGGGGGGTTGACCTTGTAGACCGGGTCGTAGGACGCGGCCAGCTCGTCGGTCAGCAGCAGGTGATGCGGCGTGACCTCGGCAGTCACCCGCACGCCCCGGGCCTTGGCCTG
>DASRYP010000677.1:0-2011 GCA_035687165.1 Actinoplanes sp.
AGAGGTACCGGCCGTGAGCCGGCGCCAGTTCGCCCGCATCGCCGGGCCGAGTGGTGGGGCGGCCAGGCCGGCCAAGGCGATGAGGACGATCAGCGCGACCGGCTCGCTGACCACGGTGGCGCCGGTCAGCGCTGCGGCGCACGCCAGCGCCTGCGGTGGCAGGACGACGCGTTGGCTGTACCGCTCGGCGAGACGAGCCTTGGCGGGCAAGGTGATAGCGGTGAGGCCGAAGCCGGCTGCCGCGAGGCCGGCGGTGGTGTACGAATCGGTGGCCTGCTGAATGGTGAACAAGGTGGCGAGCGGGAAGAGACCGTAGGCCAGGCGGCCGCCGATCGCGGGCACGAAGGTGCGCACCGCGAACGGCAACACAAGAACGGCACGGTAACTTCCCGCGCCGACGGCGCGGGACATGACAGAGACTCCTCGAACGAAGCAATGGGAACCAGGAAGTGGCCCGGTTCCCTAGTGCGGCGTCGAGGTCATGGCGAGATGTTAACCCCTTCAAGCCGGGCGCGAACGTTGGGCGTCGACCCGGACGGCGAAGGCGAGGTAGACCGGGGGCGCGACGTCGACGGGTCCGACACCCGTCTCGTCTGTCCGGCGAAACCGGCGGGTATCCAGAGCTACGGTCACTTTCGCAAGAAGCTCGAGCTCGCTCAGAGGGTTTGGTCCAGGCCGCGTGATTGCCCGGCGTGCAGGGTGGGTGAGTGGGTGATCACCGCGCGGCGGGTCACGCCGAGTGCGGTGATGGTGGTGTCGTATGCGGTCAGTCCCTCGAAGCGTTCAGCGTCGACGACCTGGTAGTCGTCGCGGCTGATGTCGAGCAGGGCGGGGTGGTCGCTGGGTGGCAGGGACCAGACGAACCCGATCCCGGACGCCTCGACGTCGGCGTGGTTGGTGGCCGAGTTCTGTCCGGCGTCGTAGACCACGGTCAGCGATTCCACTGAGTCGACCAGCAGCCGGTAGCGGGTGACCAGTTCGTCCAGGACGGTGCTGAACTGGGTGACGTCGGGCCGGTCGCCGGCATACGCGTGCGAGACGATCGGGATCCCGCCGTCGCGGGTGACGACCAGGGCCAGGCCGACCAGGCGCAGATCGGTGCGTTTCTGTTTGGCTTTGCCGCGCTGGGCGATCGGTGCCCGCTTGTTCGTGGAGTCGATGCAGGTGGCGAAGCTGGTCATGTCCAACGCCAGGGATGCCAGGTCCAGGCCGTGGCGGTCGATCATGGCGCCGTAGATCTGCGTCTCGATCGCCGATCGACGATGGCGAAGTAGAGGTGCGGGCCGACCACCGCGTCGAGCAGGAAGATGGCCCCGAGCCCGACCAGCTCAACCTTGATCTGGCACTCCCACCAGTTGCCGAAGCCGCTCGCGCTGACCGGGCCGACGCACTCGCACTCGCCCACCTGGGCGGTCGCCGGCACCTCGCGGCCGGCCCACGGGGTGCCAGTGCCGTGATAGAAGCCGGTCAAGGTGGCCAGCAGCAACCACAGCAGCGGCACCGACACGAGCAGAGCTACCGCCTTGCTCAGGGAGACCAGCCGGTAGCCGATCGGCCCACGGCGCTCATAATCGGCCAGCGCCCTGGACAGGGGATCCTCGGCTGCCGACTCGGCTGCCTTGGTCATCAGTCGAAGCCTCCCGTAGCAAGTGGCACAACGTTCCACCAGCCCTCCCGGCCACGAACTTCGATACCGCCTTGGGAGCGAGGTCCTTCAGCGAGGTCCGCGCCACCGCGAACGAATCCTTCACGGCCGCACCTCCGGCCCGCAGACCGGCCCCACGCTCCTCCCCCGCAAGGCGCCGGTCAGCGTGCCGCTCACCCCCGGCGTCAAACCACCGGTGAGACCGCCGAAGGCCGCGCCGGCCACCGTGTTGACGGCTATGTGGCGTACTGCTTGGCCTTCTGCTTGCCCTTGCACACCACGTCCCAGCCCGAGCACTTGTCCCGCCGCTGGTCGCCGCCCGACGGCGTCGTGCCGTTCGACCGAAGGCGAATGGGAGCCGCTGAG
>DASRYP010000678.1:0-4502 GCA_035687165.1 Actinoplanes sp.
CCCGGCCACCGGCACACTGCCCGCCACGGCCAGGTCGCGCACCAACCCGCCGGGCGCGATCGCGGCGTACTGAATGACGTCGCCGCGCGAGGTGGTCGACCAGACCTCGCCGGCCGGCACCCGCAGGTCGCGAGCCGAGTCGACGCCGACGCCAGGCGAGCCCACGAAGACGACGCCATCGGCCGCGAATCCCTTCACGGCCGCCGCCTGGCCCACCACCAGCGACCCGTAACTGTGGCCGAGCACGACCTGCCGAGCGGGCGTGCCCTCGTGCGCGGCCCGCAGCCCTTCCTGGAACTGCCGCAGGGCCGGCGCGGCCGCCTCGGCCCGGCGGGCGCTCGCCGCCTCGTCGACGAAGTCGGGGGCGTCGTAGTCGAGCCAGAGCACCGCGCTGGTGGCCGCCGCCGGGTTCAGCTCGGCAGCCCGGCGGGCGACCCGCTCGGCGCGGCTCAGCTCGCCGTCGAACGAGGCCAGGTCGGCTGTCATCCCGGGGACGTGGGTGAGCACCCGCTCGGCGCGGTCGGGATCGCCGAGCGCCACCACCGCCCGGCCCTCCTCGGCGGTGTCGAGCCGCAGCAGGTAGGCGCGCGGGCCGGACTCGTCGGCGAGCCGGTCGCCCAGCGCGGCCAGCCCGTCGCGGAGGTCGCGGAGGCGGTCGCGCTCCTTGCCGGTGGCGCCCGCGATGGCCCGATCGACCTCGGCCTGCCGGTTGTCGAGCAGCAGGCGGTTCGCGATGTCCCGGTCGGCGGCGGGCAGTCCGTCGAGCCGCGCCAGCCAGGCGGCCTCGGTCGCCAGTAGCCAGTTCCGCTGCGCGACGGGAAGCCCGGACCACCACCTGCGCACGCCGGCCGGTGCGGTCGTGCAGTCCGGCAGTTCGGATCCTGGCGGCTGGGGTGGGGTGCGGATCGCCTCGGTAAGCCGTTGCAGGCGGCCGGTGGCTTCGGCATCGGCATCGGCCGCCATCGAGAGGGCGGCTGCGGGATCGTGGCCCAGCAGCGCGCGTGCCCGGCTCAGGGTCGCGGCGAACTCACTGGCCAGCTGGTCGGCGAGCCAGCAGTGCAGCCGGAACAGCACGAGCCGCCGGCGCAGCCCGTCAAGCTGCCGCGCGGCCGCCGTCGCCGCGGCGCCGCGCCAGGCCTCGGCGAGAGCGGTCAGGCGCGGGCTGAACTCGGCCCAGAGGCGCCCGGCGAGCGCCGCCCAGCGGCGCCAGGAACGAGCCAGCGCAAGCCAGCGCGCCGGATCGGTGACGCGGAGGCGGTCGTGGACGACGGCGGTCATCGGGTCAGCCGCAGACGGGTGACGGCGCGGGCGTCGGCCAGCTCGTAGTCGGCGGCGGCGGCCCGGATGCGCCGAGCGGTCTCGTCGACGTCGGCGCCGATCATCGTGAGCTGGTGGCGGGCGGCCTCGGCGGCCAGCAGAGCAGCGTCGGTGGTGGCCCAGCGGGGCACGGCCGGGGGCGGTGGTTCCTCGGCGGCCGCGGCGGTCACTCGAGCGCCGGTGGCCGACACGTCGGAGGCCGCGCGGCGCAGCGCCTCGGTGTCGACTTCGAGATCGGGGTTCATCGGCAACCTCCTGGCGGGGCGATGGGATGCGCCGACGCTATTGGGCGCGGGCCGACTGCGGGGTGGCCTGTGGACAAGGGGCCGACCGTTGTCCACAGGCCTTGTGCCGCGGCCGTTTCCGCTCCCCTGATCGAGCACGCCAGGTACCGATAGGGTTGGTGCCGTGATCGTGGCAGTCGGCATCGACGTGGTCCTCGTGGAGCGCTTCGCGCGAGCCCTCGACCGGACGCCCCTGCTGGCCGTGCGGCTCTTCACTGAGGGTGAGCGGTTGACTACGTCAGGAAATGTGCGGTCGGCCGAGTCGCTGGCCGCGCGGTTCGCGGCCAAGGAAGCGGTCGCCAAGGCGCTCGGCGCTCCGGCCGGGATGCTGTGGCACGACTGCGAGGTCGTCGCAGACCCGGACGGTCGGCCCTGGCTGACCGTTTCCGGTACGGTCGCGACGGTCGCCACGGAGCGGGGCATCAACCGCTGGCATCTCTCGCTCTCGCACGACGGCGGCATTGCCTCGGCGATGGTGGTCGCGGAGTCCTGACCAGCGCTGGAGCACAAGTGTCGTAGCCACGGTCCAGAACAGTCGGCAACCGGGCCACGGTCGAGAACAGTCGGCAACAGGCGAAGGCTGGAGGACGGATGCGGCAGGCTTGGCGCGTCGCGGACGTGCGCGCGGCGGAACGATCCCTGATGGCGACGCTGCCCGAGGGCACGCTCATGCAGCGGGCGGCGGCCGGGCTGGCCCGGCGCTGCGCGCTGGTGCTGGCCGACGGCCAGGGTGTCTACGGCGCCCGCGTGGTCTTGCTGGTGGGCAGTGGTGACAACGGTGGGGACACGCTTTTCGCCGGCGCCGATCTGGCCCGGCGCGGAGCCCAGGTGCAGGCGCTGCTGGTGCGCCCCGACCGGGTCCACCTGGCCGGCCTTCGGGCGTTGCGCGCGGCCGGTGGCTTCACCGTTCTCGATCTTCCCGACCAGGCCGACCTGGTGCTCGACGGCATCGTGGGCATCGGTGCGAGCGGTGGCCTGCGCCCGCCCGCGGCCGCGCTGGTCGAGCGACTGAGCGGCCTGCGCGCCCGTTCCGGCGCCCGCGCCGCGATCATCGCCGTCGACGTGCCCAGCGGCGTGGCCGTCGACACCGGTGACGTGCCCGGTGTGGCGGTGACCGCCGACATCACCGTCACGTTCGGCTGCCTCAAGCCCGCGCATGTGATCGGCCCGGCCGCGGTTCGCTGCGGTCAGGTCGAGCTGGTCGACATCGGCCTCGGGCCGGTGCTGCGGGCCGACCCGGCCGTCTCCGTGCCCGACACCGAGGACATCGCGAGCTGGTGGCCGCACCCCGGCCCGGCCTCCGACAAATACACCCGCGGCGTGCTCGGCGTCGCCACCGGCTCCGCGCAATATCCCGGCGCCGCGCTGCTCTCCGTGAGCGGCGCGCTGGCCGGGCCGACCGGCATGATCCGGTACGCCGGGAGTGCGCACGCCGAGGTGGTGCGCGCCCATCCGTCGGTGGTCACGGTGCCCAGGGTCGCCGACGCCGGCCGGGTCCAGGCCTGGGTGTGCGGGTCCGGCCTCGGCACCGACGACGACTCGCGCACCACGCTGCGCAGCGTGCTCGCCACCGCGCTGCCGGTGGTCCTCGACGCCGACGCGCTGACCCTGCTGATCGACGGCAAGCACGCCGGCGACCTGCGCCGTGACGCTCCCGTGGTGATCACGCCGCACGACGGCGAGTTCAAGCGGCTGGCCGGCGAGGCGCCCGGCCCCGACCGGGCCGGCGCCGCCCTCAAGCTGGCCTCGTGGATGAACGCGGTGGTGCTGCTCAAGGGCGACCGGACGATCGTGGCCACTCCGTCCGGCGCGGTGTGGGCCAACCCGACGGGCACGTCCGCGCTGGCCACCGCGGGCAGCGGCGACGTGCTGGCCGGGCTGCTCGGCTCGCTGCTCGCCGGTGGACTGCCGCCCGAGCGGGCCGCGGTCGCGGCGGCGTTCACACACGGGCTGGCCGGTCGGCGGGCCGCCGAGGACGGCCCGGTCACCGCTCCTGACATCGCCGCCGCGCTCCGCGCGACCGTGCGAGACCTCTGAACCGCCGTAACGGAAAACGTCAGACCTGATAAGTAGGCTGAAAGCATGTGGCAGGCCGAAGTCCGGATCGATCTGGACGCTATCCGGGACAACGTCGCGTTGCTGCGCGCCCGCACGACCGCCGAGGTCATGGCGGTGGTCAAGGGCGACGGCTACGGGCACGGCATGCTGCCGTCCGCGCGGGCCGCCCTGGCCGGCGGGGCGACCTGGCTCGGGGTGGCGACCCTCGACGAGGGTCTGACGCTGCGCCGGGCGGGCCTTGACGTGCCGGTCCTGGCCTGGCTGCACTCGCCGGGCCTGCCGTTGCACGAGGGCGTCGCCGCCGACATCGACCTCAACGCGGGCAGTCTCGAGCTGCTCGACGAGCTGGTGACCGCGGCCCGTCGGGCAGAACGCACAGCCCGGGTCCACCTCAAGATCGACACTGGCCTCTCGCGGGGTGGCGCCACCGCCGCTGAGTGGCCAGCTCTGCTCGAGGCCGCCGCCAAGGCGCAGGCCGACGGCGAGGTCGAAGTGGTCGGCATCTGGAGCCACTTCGTCCACGCGGACGAGCCGGGCCACGAGACCGTCGACCACCAGCTGGCCGCCTTCGCCGACGGGCTCGCGGTGGCGGAAGGGTTCGGCATCACGCCGCGCTATCGGCACATCGCCAACTCGGCGGCCACGCTGACCCGGCCCGACGCCCACTACGACCTGGTGCGCCCCGGCATCGCGGTCTACGGACTGTCGCCGATCGAGGGCGAGACATTCGGGCTGCGTCCGGCGATGACCGCCCGGGCCCGGGTAGCTCTGACCAAGCGGGTCCCGGCCGGTCAGGGAGTGTCTTACGGCCACGCCTACGTGACCGAGCGGGAGACGACCCTC
>DASRYP010000679.1:0-10127 GCA_035687165.1 Actinoplanes sp.
AGGAAGACGAGCACGTCGCCGTCGCCCTCGGCGAGCGCCCGCCGCGTGGTGGCGGCCACATGGTCGAGCAGGCGCGGGTCGACGCGCAGACCTAACGGGGGAGTGATCGGCCCGGTCGGCGGCGTCCAGTTCTCCTCGACAGGAAAGAGCGGAGCCGTGGCCGTCACCACGGGGGCCGAGCCGAGCACTTCGGACAGCCGGGCCGAGTCGGCCGTCGCCGAGGTGGCGAGCAGCTGGAGGTCGGGGCGCAGGGTGGCGCGCACCTCGACCAGGAACGCCAGGGCCAGGTCGGTGTCGAGGTGTCGCTCGTGGCACTCGTCGAGGATCACGACGGAGACGCCCGCCAGCTCAGGGTCGCGCTGGAGGCGCCGAACCAGAACGCCGGTCGTCACGACCTCGACCTCGGTGCGCCGGGAGACCTGGCGATCGCCGCGCACCGTGTAGCCGACCCGGCCGCCCGGTTTCTCGCCGAGCAGCGTGGCCATGCGCCGGGCCGCGGCCCGGGCGGCAAGACGGCGGGGCTCGGCCACCACGACGCGGCCGGGCAGGGCCAGCGGCACCAGCGTCGTCTTGCCCGTGCCGGGCGGGGCCACCAGCACCGCGGCACCGTCGCCGGAGAGCACCTCGCGGACCCGCGGCAGCACAGCGCGGATCGGAAGGTCGGGCATAGCGTCGTCGGGGATGAGCACGGGTCCATCCTGGCCCACGGGTCCGACACCTTTCGCGGGGCTGTGGCCAAGCGGCTGTGGATAAGAAGGGTTTGTGGACAACCGGCCCGGGAGCGGAAATTGTCGGCCGGGCATGGCAGGGTTGGCGGCACCGGGAAACCGGACAGGCCGCACGACCCGACGTGTGTGGTGTGTCAATTCCCGCCCGAAGGCTCCGCCCGTCCGAGCGGGCCTGCTTGACTGATCGACACAGGAAGGGGTGCCGATGGATGCGGTCGAGGTGTTCAACTCGCTGCCCGACGCCCGCCTCGAGGACGATCTCCTCGCCTGCTGCGCCGCTCCCGCCTGGGGCTCCGCGATCATCGGGAAGCGGCCATATGCCGACCGGCCCGCGCTACTGGCCGCCGCCGACGCAGCCTCCCTCGATCTGAGCTGGGCGGATGTGCTCGCTGGTCTCGCCGCCCACCCGCGGATAGGGGAGCGCCCAGTCGGCCACACTCAGGAGGCGGTCTGGTCCCGTCGCGAGCAGTCCGCCGCGGCCGAGAACTCCGACGACACCACCCGGTCCGCGCTGATCGAGGCCAACCGGGCCTACGAGGAGCGCTTCGGCTACGTCTTCCTGATCTTCGCGAGTGGCCGCACCCAGGAGGAGATCCTGGCCGCCGTTCGGGCCCGGCTGACCCACGACGCGACGACCGAGCGCGAGATCGTCGCCGACCAACTCCGCCAGATCGCGCTGCTGCGACTCGAGCGGGTGCTCGATGCCCTCTGACGACGGCACGGCGCCCGAGTTCCACGCCAAGATCTCGACGCACATCCTCGACACGGTCAGCGGTGAGCCGGCCCGCGATGTTTATGTGCGGTTGGAGCGACGGGAGTCCCAGGGGTGGGGGACGATCGCCGAGGGGCGCACGGACGACGCCGGCCGGCTGCGTTACCGGGTCCCGATGCACGAGTGGCAGGCGGGCGGTTACCGCCTGTTCTTCTACGTCGAGCCCTACTTCGGCGACGACTGCTTCTTCCCGGAGGTCACGGTCGCCTTCCACGTCCGCGACCCCGAGCGGCATTATCACGTGCCGCTGCTGCTCAGCCGCTACGGATACACGACCTATCGAGGGAGCTGAAGGCGCGTGGCGATCGTGCTCGGAGAAAACCGTTACGGCAAGGCCGAGACGCGGCTGGTCCGCGTCACCCGCGACGGCGAGACGCACACGCTGGCCGATCTCAATGTCAGCGTGGCCCTCTCCGGTGATCTCGCCGCGACCCATTTGACCGGCGACAACTCGGGCGTGCTGCCCACCGACACCATGAAGAACACGGTGTACGCGTTCGCGAAGGAGCACGGCGTCGGCGAGCCCGAGGAGTTCGCGCTGCGCCTGGCCCGCCACTTCGTCGAGACCCAGACCCAGATCCGTGCGGCCCGGGTCGGCGTCGAGTCGTTCGGCTGGGAGCGGCTCGGCCCGCACTCGTTCCGGCGTCAGGGCGACTACACCCGCACGACCGAGGTCACCGTCACCGTCGAGCAGACCCAGGTGGTGAGCGGCTTGCAGGGCATGGTCCTGCTGAACTCGACCGATTCCGAGTTTCACGGCTTCCCGCGCGACCGCTACACGACGCTGCCCGAGGCCACCGATCGCATCCTGGCCACCGCGGTCGACGCCCGCTGGCGGCACCTGCACGACGACACCGACTGGGGCAAGTCCTTCGCGGCCGTCGTCGAGGCCTTGACCAGGGCATTCGTGCATACCTACAGTCATTCGCTGCAGCAGACGCTCTTCGCGATGGGCAGTCAGGTGCTCAGCGATCTGCCCGAGATCGCCGAGATCCGGCTCGCGCTGCCGAACAAGCACCACTACCTGGTCGACCTGTCGCCGTTCGACCTCACCAACGACAACGAGATCTTCATCGCCGGCGACCGGCCGTACGGGTTGATCGAGGGAACCGTGACCCGCGACGACGTCCCCCCGGCGATAACGGAGTGGTACCCGTGATCGTCATCGAGAACGTCGCCATCGCCACGGTCGACGCTTCTGACACCTTCCATGCCGACGGCCACGTGGTGGTCGGCGCCGACGGTCGCATCACCGCCGTGGGTCCGGGCGCGGCCCCCGCCGTCGAGGGCCGGCGCGTCGACGGCGCCGGCTGCCTGGTCACACCCGGCCTGGTCAACACCCACCATCACCTCTACCAGTGGGCGACCCGCGGCCTCGCGGTCGACGAGACGCTGTTCGGCTGGCTCACCACGCTCTACCCGATCTGGGGCCGGCTTGACGCCGAGGTGGTCGGCGCGGCGGCCGGTGCCGGGCTGGGCTGGCTCGCGCTCTCGGGCTGCACCACGTCGATGGACCACCACTACGTCTTCCCGCGCGACGGCGGCGACGTGCTCGAGGCCGAGATCGAGGCGGCCCGGCGCATCGGCCTGCGTTTCCATCCCACGCGCGGCTCGATGGACCTCGGGCACAGCGACGGCGGCCTGCCTCCCGACAACATCGTCGAAACCACGGACGAGGCGCTCCTGGCCACCGAAAAGGCGATCGACCGGTGGCACGACCCGGCGCCCGACGCGATGCTTCAGATCGCGGTCGCGCCCTGCTCGCCGTTCTCGGTCACCGAGCGGCTGATGAGCGAGGCCGCCGAACTGGCTCGGCGCAAGGGCGTCCGCCTGCACACCCACCTCGCCGAGACCGACGACGAGGAGGATTTCTGCCGCCAGCGGTTCGGCTGCACCCCGGTCGAGTACGCGGAACGACTCGGCTGGCTCGGCGACGACGTGTGGCTCGCCCACGGCGTGCACCTCGACGACTCGGCGATCGCGAAGCTGGGCGCGACCGGCACGGGCGTGGCACACTGCCCGAGCTCCAACGCGCGGCTCGGCGCGGGCGCGGCCCGGGTGCGCGAGCTGCTCGACCACCGGGTGCCGGTCGGGCTCGGCGTCGACGGTTCCGCGTCGCAGGAGGCGAGCCATCTGGGTGAGGAACTGCGGCAGGCGCTCTACACAGCCCGCACTCGCGGCGGCCCCGGCGCCCTCAACGCGCGTGAGGCCCTGCGGCTGGGGACGATGGGCGGTGCCCGCTGCCTCGGCCGGCAGGACGACCTCGGCTCGCTCGAGGTGGGCAAACTGGCCGACCTGGTGATGTGGCGGCTCGACGGGCTCGGCCACGCGGGCATCGACGACCCGCTGGTCGCTCTCGTGTTCGGCCCGGCCGCCCCGGTCGAGCTGGCTCTCGTCGGCGGGCGACCGGTCGTGGAACGCGCCGAACTGGTGAACGCCGACGCCGAGACGCTGGCGCGTGAAGCCGTACGGGCGCATCGTCGCTTGCTCGACGGGTGACGCTTCGCAGCGGCGCCGCTGCGAGGCGGATTTAAGGAGAACTTAAGAAAGATTCTCCGTAAAAACGTTATCCGGAATAGAGATCGCGGCTACCTGGAACGTTTCGGAAAGCAATTCCTAATTCTTTCTACACGGATTGAATCAATGCTCTGACCTGTGCATACTCCCTGGTGGAACGGCTCGGAACGAACCACCAGAACGCAGAGACGAGAGAAAAAGGAAATGCGGACGGAATCCCTCCACGTCGCCCCGCCCAACCCCAGGACCCGCCGCCGCATGACCCGCGTCGCCCTCGGCGCGGCCGTCGTCGCGGCGCTCGGAGCCAGCGGCATCTACATCGCCACCGCGAACGCCGCCGAGACCGTCGTCCCCGGTCGCCTGCAGGCCGAGGCCTACTCCGGCCAGTCCGGCGCGCAGACCGAGAACACCGGGGACAAGGACGGCGGCAAGAACGTCGGCTGGCTCGGCAACGGTGACTGGCTGCGCTACGACAACGTGACGATCGGCAGCACGGTCACCGCCCGGATCGCGTCGGACAACTCGGCCGGCGGTTCGATCGAGCTTCGCGTCGGCTCGCAGACCGGCACGCTGCTCACCACCATCCCCGTCGCGAAGACCGGCGGCTGGCAGAAGTGGGTCACCAAGACCGCGACCGTGAAGGCCCCGGCCGGCAAGCAGAAGCTCTTCGCGGTGCTGAAGAGCAAGCAGGGTGCCGACTTCGTGAACATCAACTGGTTCACCCTGGGCGCGACGGCGGCGACCAAGCCGCCGACCACCCCGCCGACCACCCCGGCGACCAAGCCGCCGACGACCGCACCGACGACGAAGCCGGCCACGACGGCCCCCACGAAAGCACCGACGGCCAGCACCCCGCCTCCCGCCACCGGTGCCGGCTGGGTCGCGATGGACCAGGCGAAGTGGAAGGCGCAGGTCGCCGAGTTCAACGCCATGAAGATCAAGGCAGTGACCGGCAATCCCGTACGGGTCGCGGAGTTCAACGCCTCCTGCACGGTCAGCCACGCGCTGGCCGATGACCCGATCGTGCTGCCCGGGCTGCCCGGCGGCTCGCACCTGCACTCGTTCCTCGGTAACAAGGCGACCAACGCGTCCACGACCACCGACACCCTGCTGAAGAACACGGGCTCCAGCTGCAAGCCGGGCGACGACCACTCGGCGTACTGGATCCCGAGCCTGCTGGAGAACGGCAAGAAGGTCGAGCCGAAGGGCGTCACCGTCTACTACGGTTCCCGCCTGAAGGACCCGACCAAGACCATGCCGCTGCCGCAGGGCTTCCGGATGGTCGTCGGCGACGCCAAGCGCCAGGTGGCCACGCCGAAGGGTGCGCCCAGCCAGTTCTGGTGCGGCGGCATCGGTGGCGAGATCGGCCGCAGCGCCGACGGCAACTGGCCGATCTGTGCCAAGACCGCCGACCTGGTCTTCCAGCTGACCTTCCCGGACTGCTGGGACGGCGTGCACCTGGACAGCCCCGACCACAAGTCGCACACCGGCCCGGCTGACAACGAGGGTAAGTGCAGCGGCAAGTTCCCGGTCGCGATCCCGTCGATCTCGTTCGTGATCGGCTACCCGACCTCGGGCTCGTCCGCCGGCTTCAAGCTGTCCTCCGGCAACGCCAGCTCGATGCACGGCGACGCGTTCCTCGCCTGGGAGGACGCCGCTCTCGGCCACCGCGTCAAGGACTGCCTCGTCCAGAAGGCCAAGTGCGACACGTTCGGCAACTTCTAGTCGCGAGTGCGGTTGCGGCACACCGTCCCCGGCCGTGACCGCACTCGCCCAGAACGTGCTCACCTCCGCAGGGACCGCGGAGGTGAGCACGTTCGTTTATCCACAAGCGGTTGCGGGCCCGGTCCCCTCCACTACGGTTTGGGGAAGCATCCGCATCTTCAGGGGAGCCGCCGCGATGACCGAGATCCTGTCCGCCGAGGCCGTGGCATTCGTCACCGACCTGAACAGGCGTTTCCGGCCGCGCCGGGACGAGCTTCTGCGGGCCCGGGCCGAGCGGCGTGCCGAGATCGCGGCCGGCGGCTCGCTGGGTTTCCGGCCCGAGACCGCGGAGATCCGGGGCGCCGAGTGGAGCGCGCCGCCCGCCCCGGCCGACCTGCGCGACCGCCGCGTCGAGATCACCGGCCCCACCGAGCGCAAGATGACCATCAACGCGCTCAACTCCGGTGCCAAGGTGTGGCTCGCCGACCTGGAGGATGCGAACACTCCGCACTGGTCCAACGTCGTCGACGGCCAGCAGAACCTTTACGACGCGATCCGTCGCACCATCACCCTCGAGACCCCGCAGAAGACGTACGAGCTGGGTGGTGGCCCCTATCCGACGATCGTGATGCGTCCGCGCGGCTGGCATCTCGACGAACGGCACCTGCCCGTCGACGGTGAAGCGGCCGTCGGTGCCCTGGTCGACTTCGGTCTCTACTTCTTCCACAACGCCAAGGAACTGCTCGACCGTGGCAGCGGCCCCTACCTCTACCTCCCCAAGATGGAGTCCCACCACGAGGCCGCGCTCTGGAACGACGTCTTCACCCACGCGCAGGAGGCACTGGGCATTCCGGTCGGCACCATCCGGGCCACCGTCCTGATCGAGACGATCCCCGCCGCGTTCGAGATGGAGGAGATCCTCTACGCGCTGCGCCCACACATCTCCGGCCTGAACGCCGGCCGCTGGGACTACTTGTTCAGCATCATCAAATACTTCCGCGACAACCCGTCGATGGTGCTGCCCGACCGCGCGTCCGTCACGATGACCGCCCCGTTCATGCGCGCCTACACCGAGCTTCTGGTCTCCACCTGTCACCGCCGCGGCGCGTTCGCGATGGGCGGCATGGCGGCGTTCATCCCCAGCCGCCGCGACCCGGCGGTCAATAAGGTCGCGCTGGCCAAGGTGCGCGAGGACAAGGAACGCGAGGCGGCCGACGGCTTCGACGGCTCCTGGGTGGCCCACCCCGACCTGGTCCCGGTCTGCCAGGAGATCTTCGACCGGGTGCTCGGCGACCGGCCCAACCAACTCGACCGCCTGCGCCCCGACGTGGCGGTCACCGCCGAGCAGTTGCTCGAGGTCGCCGCGACACCGGGCCAGGTCACCGAGGCCGGGCTGCGCTCCAATGTGTCGGTCGCTCTGCAATACCTGGAGGCGTGGCTGCGTGGCAACGGCGCCGTCGCGATCAACAACTTGATGGAGGATGCTGCCACCGCCGAGATCTCCCGATCCCAGGTGTGGCAGTGGATCCACAACGGCGTGCGCCTGGCCGACGGCACCGAGATCACCGCCGACCTCGTCGGCCGCATCGAGGACGAGGAACTGGCCACGATCCGCGACACGATCGGTGAGGAGGCCTGGGCGGCGAGCCGCTTCGACGACGCCCGCAAGCTCTTCGAACGGGTCGCGCTGGCGGACGACTTCGCCGACTTCCTCACCACCGCCGCCTACGACTCGATCGACTGATGCGGCTCACCAGCGCCGACTACGACGACCTCGACCGGCGACTCGCCCCGCACGACGAGTTCCTCGCCGCGCGCTATCCGGGCGAGCGGGCCGACCGGCAGCCCGTGCACACCGTCTACATCCCGGCCGACCGGCTCGATGGTTTCCGCGAGTGGGGCGTGGAAGCCCTGCGCGTCATGGACAAGCACGACTTCCCGTGGTCGGTTCCGGGCGTCCGCGAGAAACTGGCGATCGAACCGATCGAGGACCTGCGCGTCGACTTCGAGGACGGCTACGGCGTCCGCGACGACGACCAGGAGGACGCCGCCGTTCGCAAGGCCGCGACGATCCTGCGAGCCGGGGCCCGGCCCCCCTTCGTCGGCCTGCGCATCAAGTCGCTCGAATCGGCGACGAGGCACAGGTCGCTGCGCACCCTCGACCTGTTCCTCTCGTCCTATCAGGATGATCAGTTCATCATCACGCTGCCCAAGGTGAGCGGCGCCGACCAGGTGACCGCGATGGTCGCGCTGCTGGAAAGACTCGAGACGGCGTATGGTCTGGCCGCCGGCACCCTGCGTTTCGAGATACAGATCGAGCTACCAGCCGCCGTGCTCGCCGCCGACGGCACCGCCACGGTGGCTCGGCTCATCACCGCCGCCGACGGCCGCTGCACCGGCTTGCATTACGGCACCTACGACTACAGCGCCGCGGCCGGCGTGGCCGCCGCCTATCAGGCGATGGACCATCCCGTCGCCGACCACGCCAAGGCCGTCATGCAGGTCGCTGCCGCCCAGACCGGGGTGCGACTCTCCGACGGCTCCAGCAACATCCTGCCGGTCGGCACCCGCGAGGAGGTCCAGTCCGCCTGGGAGGTCCACCACCGCCTGGTCGGCCGATCTCTCGAGCGTGGCTTCTACCAGGGGTGGGACCTTCATCCGGCCCAGCTCCCGACCCGTTACGCGGCGACCTACGCATTCTTCCGCGACAGCAGCGACACCGCTGTCACCCGTCTGCGCCGCTACCTCGATCGCCAGGAGAGCGGGATCGCCGATGAGCCCGCCACCGTCCGGGCCCTCGCCACCTATCTGCTGCGCGGTCTCAACTGCGGTGCCCTGACCGACGCGGCCTTCACCCGAGAGGAGCTGCTCGCCTTCCGGTGAGCCGCGCAAAGGCGGACGGATGCCTCGGAGATACGACATCCCCGGCTCCGTAACCGCCGCCGCGACCGAACTGCCGCGACGAACTCGGGCTGCCGCGACGAACGCGCGGTCCTAGGCGTGCGACAACACTGTAGAAGCCAGCTACCTGCAAGAACGAAGCTTGCTCGACAACAAGTCGACGATTTCTGTCACAGGGCAGGTCTAGTCTCGGCGCATGGTCGAGCTGGTGTTGCGGTCGCGGCGGGCGGTCGTGGATGGTGGCGAGCGGGCAGCCGCCGTGGCGATCGACGGTGGCAAGATCCTTGCGGTGGGTGACTACGACGACGTGTTCGATGCCGCCGTCGACACCGACCTGGGGGGCACGGCGCTGTTGCCGGGCCTGGTCGACACGCATGTGCATGTGAACGAGCCGGGCCGCACCGAGTGGGAGGGCTTCGCCTCGGCGACCCGCGCGGCGGCGGCCGGTGGCGTCACAGTGATCGTCGACATGCCGCTCAACAGTCTGCCGCCGACCGTCAATGTCGAGGCGCTCAAGGTCAAGCAGGCCGCCGCGGCCGGGCAGACCCACGTCGACGTCGGCTTCTGGGGCGGGGCGATCCCCGGAAACGCGTCCGATCTTCCAGGGCTGCGGGCGGCCGGGGTTTTCGGGTTCAAGGCCTTCCTGGCCGATTCGGGGGTGCCCGAGTTCCCGCCCGTCTCCGCCGCCGAGCTGCGACAGGCGCTCGACGCGGTCGAGGGAGCGCAGTTCGTCGTCCACGCCGAGGATCCCGAGCACCTCGTCGATCTGCCCGCCTCGACGACCTATGCCGACTTCCTCGCTTCCCGGCCGGCCGACGCCGAGCACGCCGCGGTCGTCACCGCCGTCGACGCGGCCCGCCGGACCGGCGGCCGGGTGCACATCCTGCACCTCTCCGCCGCGACCGCCCTCCCGTTGATCGCCGCGGCGAGAGATGAGGGCCTGCGCGTCACGGCCGAGACCTGCCCCCACTATCTGACGCTCGACGCCGGTGCCGTCCCCGACGGCGCGACCGAGTTCAAGTGCTGCCCGCCCATCCGTGACGCGGCCAACGCCGATCAGCTCTGGCAGGCGCTGGCCGATGGGCTGATCACCTGCGTCGTCAGCGACCACTCGCCCTGCACCCCCGAGCTCAAGCGACGCGACACCGGCGACTTCGCCGCGGCCTGGGGCGGCATTGCGTCGGTGCAGCTGGGCCTCCCGGTGATCTGGAGCTCGGCGCGCGTCCGCGGCTATTCGCTGGCCGACGTGGTCGACTGGATGGCGTGCCGCCCGGCCGACCTGGTGGGGCTGCGCGCCAAGGGCCGCATCGCGGTGGGCGCCGACGCCGACCTGGTCGCCTTCGACACCGAGGCCGAGTTCGTCGTCGACCCCGCTCGGCTGCAGCACAAAAATCCCGTGACGCCCTATGCGGGCCGCACACTGCGGGGCGTCGTCCGCACTACCTGGCTCCGCGGCCACGCCGTCACCGGCGAGACGGCGCGGGGCCGGTTCCTGACCCGGGAGG
>DASRYP010000680.1:0-7522 GCA_035687165.1 Actinoplanes sp.
CCCCGGCATGAACTCCTTCAACCACTATGGACTCGGCTCGGTCGGCGACTGGCTCTACCGCTCGGTCGGCGGCGTCGGCCCGGCGTCTCCGGGCTACCGTCAGGTGCTTGTCGCCCCGCAACCCGGCGGTACCCTCACGGCCGCGACCACGTCGCTTCGGACACCGTACGGCGTGACGAGCTCGTCGTGGACCCGCAGCGGCACCACGCTGACGTTGACGGTGGTGGTCCCGCCGAACGCCACGACGACCGTCCGGGTCCCCGGGGTGACCGTCAGCACGCCGCCCGAGGCGGTCCCGCAGGAGGCCGGCAGTTATTGGCTCGCCTCGGGCAGTTACACGTTCACGGCACGGCTCTCCTGAGCTGAACCAGGCCCGGTCGGTGCACGATCGGGCCTGGCGCCACGTGTGACGTAAGCAACCGTTTACTTAAGCCGGGAAGGAGTGATAATAAGTCAGCACACGTTTACATCTAGTTTCGAGGACACGATGACACAGACCATCGAGGAAAGCGGAACCGCCGACTCCGCGCCGGTCGGCAGCCAAGGCACGGGCGGTGGCCTGCTCGTCCTCTACCTGGCACTGGGCGGCCTGGCCTTCGCGGTGCTCCAGTCGCTGGTCTCCCCGGCGCTGGCCACCATCGGGCATGAGCTGAAGGCCACGACCAGCGACGTCAGCTGGGTCGTCACGGCCTACCTGCTCTCCGCGTCGGTGCTCACGCCGATCCTCGGCCGGCTCGGTGACATCGCCGGCAAGCGCAAGGTCCTGATCGGCGTCCTGGCCATCCTGGCCGTCGGCACCGTGGTCGCCGCGCTGGCCCCCAGCCTGGCCGTGCTGATCATCGGCCGCGTGCTCCAGGGCGCGGCCGGCGCGATCCTGCCGCTGTCGATCGGCATGGTCCGCGACGAACTGCCCCGCGAGCGGGTCGCCACCACCGTCGGCCTGATCTCGGCGATCTTCGGGGTCGGCGCCGGCATCGGCATCGTGGCCGCGGGCCCGATCGTCGAGCACCTCTCCTGGCACTGGCTGTTCTGGCTGCCGCTGGTCCTGGTCGTCGTCGCCCTGATCGGCGCGATCTTCGGCATGAAGGAATCCGCGGTCCGCACCCCCGGCAAGCTGGACGTGCTCGGCGCGTCCATCCTGTCGATCGCGCTGGTCGCGCTCCTGCTGGCCATCAGCAAGGGCCAGTCCTGGGGGTGGGGTGAGGCGAAGACCCTCGGCCTGCTCGCGCTGGGCGTGTTCGGCCTGGTCGCGTTCATCCTGGTCGAGTTCCGGGTCGCCGAGCCGCTCATCGACATGAAGCTGATGAAGGTCCGCGGCGTGTGGGCCACCGATCTGGTCGCGCTGATCCTCGGCTTCGCCATGTTCGGCACCTTCCTGCTGGTCCCGACCCTGCTCCAACTGCCCGCCGGCACCGGGTACGGCTTCGGCAAGTCGGTCTCCCAGGCCGGCCTGTTCCTGCTGCCCACCGTCGTGATGATGGTCGTGTTCGGCCCGCTGGCCGGCATCCTGAACCGCAAGTTCGGCCCGAAGCTGCCGATGTTCCTCGGCGCGGTCTTCGTCGTCGCCGCGTTCACCCTGCCCGCCATCGCCCACGGCCAGATCTGGCAGGTCCTGGCCTCCGGCATCCTGACCGGCGCGGGCATCGGCTTCGCCTTCGCCGCCATGTCCAACGCCATCATCGAGGCCGTCCCGGCCGCCCAGACCGGCGAGGCGACCAGCGTCAACACCATCGCCCG
This sequence comes from Actinoplanes sp., assembly GCA_035687165.1. GTDB lineage: Bacteria > Actinomycetota > Actinomycetes > Mycobacteriales > Micromonosporaceae > Actinoplanes. Next base: position 1,738 of record DASRYP010000680.1, read on the forward strand.
GACGATCGGCAGCAGCATCGGCACCGCCGTCGTGGCGGCGGTCATCACCTCCAACACCACCCCGCAGGGCCTGCCCACCGACGCCGCCTTCACCGACGGCTTCTGGGTCTGCGCCGCCGTGGCCGTCCTCGCCGTCGCCGCCGCGCTCGCCCTGCCGCGGGCGCACAAGCGCCACGAGGAAGCGGAAGCGGCCGGCGTCGATGACCTCCCGCCCGAACCCGACGAGATTCACCTGCTGAACCGCTCCAACGCCTGACCGCCGAGCCGAGGCCCTTTCGCGGTGGACGACCGCAGCAGCGCGTCGAGTCGCGGCGTCCACCCTGGCCTCCTTCCCGTTTCCCCGCGTCGTCACCTCCCGTCTATTGACCTCCCTCTATCTTTCGAGCGAGGATCGCTTCGAGCCGCCAGCCCGATGGCGTGACGACACGAAGGGTCCCCCACTGATGCGTCGCAACCGCTCCCTCGCCCGAATCGGGGTCACGTCCGGCCTCGCCGTGCTCCTTCTCGCGGCCACGGCCGCCCCAGCCTTCGCCGACCCGCCCCACAACCTCCCGCAGAACGCGGGCGGCTACGAGCAGTCGTTCTCCCCCGCTTACGACTACGACGCCGACGGCTGTTACGCCACGGCGGCCATCGGCCCCGACGGCACGATCGCGCCCGGACTCAACACCACCGGCGCGGTCAACGGCAGCTGCCACGACCAGGCCGACCTCGACAACTCCCAGACCTACGCCCGGTCGAAGTGCGACCACGGCTGGTGCGCGATCGTCTACGCCAGCTACTTCGAGAAGGACCAGGCCGTCGCCGGCAGCGGACTCGGCGGCCACCGGCACGACTGGGAACACGTCATCTCCTGGGTGAACCAGGCGTCCGACCAGGTCGAGTACGTCAGCACCACGCAGCACAGCTCCCAGGTGACCTACCCCCGGTCCCAGGTGCGCTTCGACGGCAGCCACCCCAAGACCGTCTACCACAAGGACGGCTTGTCGACCCACTTCTTCCGGCTCGCCAACAGCAGCGACGAGCCCCCGGAGAACCACTACCACAACTGGCGTTACCCGCCGCTGGTCGACTGGAACGGCTTCCCCACCGTCGACCTGCGCGACAAGCTGATGGCGGCCAACTTCGGCTCCGCCTCCATCAAGATCAAGGACGGCTCGTTCGAGTTCCTGCTCAACGCGGCCAAGCCCGCCGACATCCCTTTCAATCCGAACGCCTGAGAACCGGCCCGGTTCGTCAACACATTTGACCATATTCAATAGGCCAGGCATTTAATTAAGGAGAGCGCGGCTTCCGCGGCCACCATTCATCGGTCGCCGTACTCGAAAAATGTCGTCTATTTTGCCAGGGCGCCCACTCGGCGTCGCACCGAGGGTCCGGCCCGGCGGTCCCCCAGCTCGGACCGGCGGGCCGCAGCAATCCTCGCCAGACCGGACAAGCGCGGACACCTCACTGCAGAACTGACTTTTCCCCGCTCGAGGCCCGACCGTACCGATACGAATCGGAAAACGTTTCACGGAAGAGCTTGCTCGAGGGACTTAATAATCCAATAATGTCGTGGTGGACAGCACGGAAATTCAAAAACTGGTCGAGCTCGAAGACCAGCACTGGTGGTATCGGGAACGGCGGTCGATTCTGGCCCGCAACCTTCGCCGATTGACCGGGCCCCCGGGAACGGCGCTGGACATCGGCGCCGCCGGCGGCGGAAACACCCGGGTCCTCCGGCAGCACCGGTGGTCGCCGATCGCCGTCGAGTACGGCGCCGACGGCGCCAAGGCGGCCCGGGACCGTGCACTGCCCACAGTCCGCGGTGACGGTCGGCGCCTTCCCGTCAAATCCGGCGCGGTGGACCTCGTCGTCGCCTTCGACGTGCTCGAGCACATCGACGAGGACGAGCAAGTCGTCTCCGAGATGCGCCGGGTCCTGCGCCCCGGCGGCAGTGCGCTCATCACCGTGCCGTGCGACATGAAACTGTGGTCGGCCCACGACGAGGCGGTCGGGCACGTCCGGCGTTACACCCGCGACACCCTTCGCTCGGTCATGGAGGGCGGTGGCCTGCGGATCGAGCAGTTGTGGAGCTGGAACGTGCTGCTGCGCCCGGCCGCGGCGTACTCGCGGAAGCGGTCCACCACCAGCGACCTGCGCAAGATGCACCCGCTCGTCAACGGCGCGCTGAGCGCCGTCATCATCGCCGAACGCTTCCTGCCCGTACGCTCCCTGCCCGGCGTTTCCCTGATCGCCCAGGCGGTTCGGGCCGGCTGAGACGCCCCACCTCTATCGCGGGAGGTAACCGAACCGGCGGCCCGTCGGTCAGCCGAGCATCCCGGTCGAGCCGCTGTTGTAGGGCCGGCGACGGTCGTCCAGCGCCCTTCCCGCATGCCATCAGCGTAACCGGATCAGATCTGGGTCACGCCGATCTGCATGTGGACGTGGTCGTTGTGCTTGGACCGTAGCGGCTCCTGGCCGTAATCGGGGTAGATGACGAAGCCGGTGCCGCCGAGCTCGGGCTGCGGCCAGTGGTTGCCCGGGCCGATGCCGTTCGACTCGCATTCGAAGACGCCGAACCGGAACGCGGTGGCGAAGAGCAGGTGGGCGGTGGGGTCGGCCGAGTCCAGCCGCCGCCCGCTCGCGGCGATCGGCAGGTTTCCCCAATGGTCGGCCACGGTGAACCCGAACCCGGTGCCGTCCAGGCTGCCGACGACTCCGCTGAAGTCCATCGCCCGGCCCTGGTTGTGGCAGTCCTTGGGGTTCGGGCCCCCGTGACCGATCCCCTTGTGCCGGATCGTGGTGACGTCGGGCGCGGAAGAGTTGATCCAACGGGTGAACCGATAGAGCGCGACGAGCATCCGCTGGTCGACATTGTCGATCAGGGTGGCCGCCGTATTCAAAACGTTGGTGAACGCGATGCCGTTGACGATGGTGGGTTCGATGACGACCCGGGCGTCGGCCCGTGGTGCGACGCTGCCGGGCGGGCCGTCGACGAACGGCGTCCGGCTGCTGAGGCTGAGCAGCCCGCGGCGGACGAGGTCGGCCATCACCTGATTCGCCTGCGCCGGGGTGAGGTGCCGGGCCGCGGTGACCGCACCCGCGGGCACCGGGTCGGGGGCGAAGGCCGAGGCTTGGCCGCCGGCGTCGACCTGATCGGCGGCCAGGTCGAAACGCCGCCATTCAGCACCGCGGAAGAAGTACGCCTTGGCGCCGCCCTGATACAGCACGGCGTCGACGCCCTCGGGCCAGATCCCCGGCCAGCTTTCGGCGATCGGGCGCGGGTAGCCGGGGTCGGCCCGGTCGGACACGATGTCCCAGCGCAGGTACTCGCCGCCCCTGAAGAAATAGCACTTGCCGTTGCCCCAGTTGACCGCGGCGTCCACCCCGTCCGGCCAGAGACCGGGCCACCCCCCGGCCAGGGTCGACGGCACGCTCGGCGGCAGGTACTCCGGGTCGACCTTGTCGCTGGTGAGGTCGTAACGCACGTACGTGGGTCCGAAGAAGAAGTACGCCTTCCCGCCGCCCCACAGCAACGCGGCGTCCGGCCGGCCGGGCAATCCGGGCCAGTTCGAAAACGGCGCACCGGTCTGCTCGGTGCCGCCGGTGGTGCTGTCCAGGCGGCGATAGCCGTCGTCGTCGAAAACGTAGGTCTTGTCGGTCGGCCAGGCGATGGCGGATCGGGGCATCGGTCATCCGTTCAGTGAGATGTGATGGGTTTCCTACGTCGGCGGCGCTTCGAGGCCGTCGAACCGCAGTCCGCTGGACCCGTCGCCGCGGCCGGGTCCGGTGAGCCGCCCGTTCCAGACCCAGGTCGAGCCGTCGACCCAGCGGGCCCGCTGCCGGCTGCGGCGCACCCGGCGCCCGTCCCGGGGCACCTCCTCCTCGGCCAGCTCGGTGATCTCGCGGACGAGCCGGGTCGCGGGCAGTGGTTCGCCGCCGCCGACGACCCGGGTCCGGGCGAGCCGGGTGCCGCGCCGGTCGCCGTCGGCACGCAGCACCGGTGTCAACGGAACCCAGTTGTCCGGTGGCAGGACCGCGGGCCGGTAGCGGACGTCGGCCGTCGGCAACGCCTGTGCCGGGAGGTCAGGCACCGGTCGCCGGGCCAGGGCGGCAGCGACGTCGACCGGAAGTCCGGCGGGTCCGGGAGCGGTGTGCTCGACGGCCCAGGCGAGGTTGGCGAGCTGGTCGCGCAGCAGCAGGACGTCCTCGATCGCAGTGCCCTGCACGCCGGCGACCACGGTCGGCGGCAGCACGAGGTACGCCCGGCGGACCGGATCTCCCGGCGGCGGTGCCGCCTCGAACAGCCGGCCGACCTCACCCGGCTCGGTTCGGGCGATGACGCAGTCGCCGAAGGTGTCCTGCACGACGACCGACTCCAGCCAGGCCACCGAGCCGACCGGCAGCCGCATCGGCAGGGTGAACCAGTCGGTGCTGCCGATCAGGCAGAACTCCGCGGCGAGCATGGTGGCCAGGTCGGTGGGCCAGGCGTCGAGCCGACCGAGGTCGACGGCAGCGTCCTCCATCTCCCAGAACCGGTCGGCGGGCGCACCGGGCCAGCGGACCGGCTGCGGCAGAGTCTCGGTCAGCCGGACGTCGGCGGGCAGCCGTGCGGTGTCGGCGGCGGCGCCGATCGTCGTGCCGGCGGGCGCGATGTCGAGGTCGTCCCAGTCGAGTCCGTCGCCGTGATATTCCGGCGACGTGAGGACCACCTCCTCGCCGCCCGGCAAGGGTGCGGCCACCGCGAAGCGGTACTCGAGCCGATCGGCGATCCAGGACGGCGGCAGCTGCTCGGCGGGCCGGGTCGCCGCCCGGGTGTCGTACCAGGTGGCCCATCCGTCCAGGACGGTGGCCGCGGCCCCTGGATCGTCGGCCCCAGGGTCCACGCCGGCCGGGATCCCGGCCGGGACGTGGGCGGCCCGAAGCGCCGTGCCGTCCACGAGGCGGGTGGCGAGCAGGCCGACGAGCGCGTCGTTCGCGTCGTCGGTGATGTCGGTGGCCGGCGGGGCGGCCAGCGGGAACCGGGCGCGCAGGGCGTCCGCGACCGTGTCCAGGCCGGCCGCGCGAAGCAGCCGCTCGGCCCGACGCCCGGTGTCGGCGGACCAGCGGAAGGCCTCGTCGGGCCCGGCCGCCTCGGCCTCGATCATCGCTTCCAGCGGAGCGGCCGAGGGGTCGAACGGGCGGCCCTCGACGCCCCCGGCCGGCACCGGACCGGGATGCCAGCGGGTGATCGGGGACCAGCCCGCCCGGACCCGGACCCGGACCGGTGTGGCCCCGTCGTCGCCGACGAACTCGGCGAACTGCCACTGGCGAGCGAGCAGCCACAACGGATCGGCCAGCGCGGCGGACAGGCCGACCGACGGGTCGGCGGACTGTGACCGGGGCTCGAGCCTGGTCCAGGAGGAGATCAGCACGTCAGCCAAGGGGATACGCCTTCGTCGCGTCGAGGTCACGGATGCCGCTCTTGACCAGGCGCCGGATCGCCGGTACGCCGTCGAGGCCCTCCCGGACGTAGATCGCGGGCAGATAGCGGGACAGCCCGGCGAGCTGGGCCCGGTGCACGGTGCGGATCCGGGCCAGGTCGAGGGTCTCGGCCACCGTGGCGAGAACGTCGTCGACCGTCCACTGCGTACGGGAAGGGTCCGGTGCGACCGCGAGCAGCAGGCTCTGCGGGGGCCGCGCCCCGGGTGCGTTGACGTTGACGGCGACCCCGACGACCTCGTCGGACGCGGGCAGCACCTCGGTCCAGTCGTCGACGAGCAGGCCGGCCAGGCCCGTGGCGGCGTCCACCGGGTGCGTC
>DASRYP010000681.1:0-8265 GCA_035687165.1 Actinoplanes sp.
GCGCTGACCAGCAGGACGCTGCCGAGCAGGCGCAGCACCAGCACGACCGCCGGGACGCTCCAGATCAGGGTGATGAAGAGCGCGCTGACCATGCCTAGCGGCGAGATGTACTGCACGAGCAGCAGCATCGTCGGCAGATCCTGCAGGCTCAGGTACCAGAGCCGCAGCACGAGCAGCACGAGCGGGAACGCGGGCAGGACGGTGAACAGGTAGTTGAGCTGCGCCCGGCGTCGCCGCGCCGGGATCGGGCCGCCCTTGACGTAGATGCTGTTCTCACTCACCGAAGACGTCCTCCCACGGCTGCTCCCGGATGTCGGGACGGGCGACCCACGGCTGTTCGGCCTCGGCGATCGGGGTCCCCTTGTTGGTGTCCACCTCAGACTGGAAGTTGCGGTCGTAGGCCTCTTCCCACCGGGAGTCCTTCGGGTCGGTGTACGAGCGGTAGAGCGTGAGGTTGACCAGCTTCTGCAACGCCGGGTTCTCGCCGACATTCACCCCGTACGCCTCGGTGGGGTCAAAACCGACGTCCCAGTGATCGAAGTCGTCCTCGAAGCGGTCCTTGTAACCGGCCAGGATCGTGGCGTCGGTCGTGATCGCGTCGACCCGACCGGCCCGCAGGTCGTCGATGCACTGACTGATCTTGTTGCGGGGCACGACGATGATCGTCTTGACGGTGCTGGGGGCTTCGAGGCTGGTCGACGCGGCGATCGAGCAGACCCGTTTGCCCCGCAGGTCGGTGATGGTCAGGAGGCGTGGGATCTTGCCACGCTTCGTCAGCACCGACTGCTCGGTGTAGAGGTAGGGTGCCGAGAACCGCACGCCGTCCTGGACGCGCTTCGTGGTGATGCTGAAGCTGGCGACCACCAGCTTGACCGGCACCCTGTTGCCGTCCAGGTCGGTGGCCTGCATGCGGGGCCGGTCCTCGCTCTCGATCGCGTAGAACTTCACCTCGGACCGGCGGAACCCCAGATCCTCGGCGATCATGTAGGCGATGTCGATGTCGAAGCCGCTCCACCGGCCGTCCTTCGGATCGCGGAACGCCGTACCCGGCTGATCGTCCTTGACCCCGATCGGCAGCTCGGTCCACGTGTCCACCCCCGCCTGTTCGCGCAGGTCTGCGACCGACGGCGGCCCACCCACGAAGAGTCGCGCCAACGCCAGCGACACCGCCAGGACCAGGGCCAGCCCGAGCGCGGCCAGCCGGAACGCGGCCAGGTTGAACCGCGGCGGCACGACCATCGGCTCCGGCTCGGGCGGGGGCAGCTGGTTTTCGGTGGCCTCCCGCTCGGCGAGACCCTGCACGGCGATGTCCTCGGCGGTTCCGTCCGGCCCCGGAGGCGTACGCCGTGGGTCCGGCCAGGGGGAACGGCCGCGATCGGAACTCATGGACGCCAATCGTGCCGCATGGATGTCACATCCGGACGTCCCCCTTTCGGGCGCCGACGGGAATTCACCCGGGAATCGGGTGGTCCACCGCCGGGCCGGTCGGCCGGGGATCCGCCTCCGAACCGAGCCTCAGCGATACGCGACGACGACCGCACTCTCGCCCGGCAGCTCCACCCGATCCCGCTGGAGCACCACTCCCTCGGCCGTGGCGAGCAGCACCTTGGACGGCGCGTCGCGCAGCGAGACCGTCTGCGGTGCGGGAGCCAGGTTGACCGCGACCGCCGTCTGGCCGCGACGCGTCACCAGGTGCTGATCTCCGTGCCACACCTCGACTTTGTCGAGCCAGGGGTCGGTCAGCTCCGGACGGCCCCGCCGCAGCGCGATCAGCTTTTTGTACAGGTCCAGGATCTCCGCGTGCCCAGGCTTCGCTATTTCGTCCCAGTCCAGTTTGGACCTCTGGAACGTCTCCGGGTCCTGGGGATCCGGCACCGCCGCTTCGGCCCAGCCGTGCGACGCGAACTCGCGTCTGCGTCCGTTGCGCACCGCCTCGGCCAGTTCGGGTTCCGGGTGGCTGGTGAAGAACTGCCAGGGGCTGCTGGCCGCCCACTCCTCGCCCATGAACAGCATCGGCGTGAACGGGCTGGTGAGCACGATCGTCGCGCCGACGGCGAGCAGGCCGGGGGAGAGGGACGCCGAGATCCGGTCGCCGACGGCGCGGTTGCCGATCTGGTCGTGGTCCTGCAAGAAGGCCACGAAACGGTAGCCGGGCGTACGGGCTCGGTCGACCGGTCGTCCGTGCCTTCGGCCGCGGAAGCTCGACCACGTGTTCGCGTGGAAGAACGCCCCGGTCAGCACCGTCTCCAAGCCCTCCAGCGAGCCGAAGTCGCCGTAGTAGCCCTGGCGTTCCCCGGTGAGCAACGCGTGCAGCATGTGGTGCACGTCGTCGTCCCACTGGGCGGTCAGGCCGTACCCGCCGGCCTCGCGCGGCGTGATCAGCCGGGGGTCGTTGAGGTCGGACTCGGCGATCAGGGCCAGCGGACGGTTCAGGTGAACCGAGAGCGACTCGACCTCGACCGCCATCTGTTCGAGCAGGTTGATCGCCGAGTGGTCGGTGAGCGCGTGCACGGCGTCGAGGCGCAGGCCGTCGGCGTGGTAGTCGCGCAGCCACATCAGCACGTTGTCGATGATGTAGCGGCGTACCTCGTCGGAGCCCGGACCGTCCAGGTTGACCGAGGAGCCCCACGGGTTGGTGCCGGCCCGGCTGAGATAGGGGGCGAACATGGGGGCGTACGCGCCGCTGGGTCCGAAGTGGTTGTAGACGACGTCGAGGACCACGCCGAGCCCGCGCCGGTGGGCCGCGTCGACGAAGCGCTTGAGACCGTCGGGGCCGCCGTAGGCCTCGTGCGGCGCGAACCACGCGACGCCGTCGTAGCCCCAGTTGTACTCGCCGTTGAAGGAGTTGACCGGAAGCAGTTCGACCAGGTCGACGCCGAGGTCGACCAGGTGGTCGAGCCGCTCGATCGCGGCGTCGAACGTGCCCTCGGGGGTGAACGTGCCGACGTGCATCTCGTAGAGCACCGAGCCGGGCAGCTGACGGCCCGTCCAGGCCTGGTCGGTCCAGGGGAACGCGGCCTGGTCGTACACCCGGCTCGGGCCGTGCACGCCCTGCGGCAGCCACGGCGCTCGGGGATCGGGAACTGGCCGCGGCGCCTCGGGCAGCGCGTACGCGTAGTCGGTGCCGGGCCCGGCGGCGGGCACGTCGAGCCGCCACCAGCCGTCCTCGCCGCGGGTCATCGCGTGCACCTCCCCCGCGAGGGAGAGCTGGACCGTCTGCTCCGGAGCCCACACCTCGAAAAGCGTCATTTCTCTTTCACCAGGAGTGCGACGGGATACGTACGCAGCAACTCGGCCACCGAGAGCCGGTTCCCGCCGTAGGTGGTGTTCGTCAAGACTTCCGTCCAGCTGTGGCCGTCGAGTGTCACCGCGGTGTCGTCCCAGCCGCCGTGGCGTGACAATCCGACGGGGAGCCTGGTCGTGATCGTGACCGCGCCGCCGCGGTCGAAGCCCAGCACGTGCTCCCCGACGTGTCCCTCGCCGAAGACCGGCCGGTAGCCGCCGAAGAGCTCGGGACGCTGCCGGCGCAGCCGCAGGGCGCGGCTGGTGACGAGCAGTTTGGCCGCGCCGGTCTCGTCGACCGGGGGCAGCCAGCCGTCGTCGAGGCGGGCCAGCAGTTCGCGGCGGGCGGCGAAGTCGACCGGGCGGCGGTTGTCCGGGTCGACCAGGGAGAAGTCCCAGAGCTCGGTGCCCTGGTAGACGTCGGGCACGCCGGGCATGGTGAGCTGCACCGCCTTCTGCCCGAGCGAGTTGACCCAGCCCGGCGGCGTGATCGACGCGGCGAAGTCGGCCACCTCGCGGTGCAGGGCCGGGTCGTCGTAGATCCGGTCGACCATCGCGCGCAGCGCCGCCTCGAACTCCTCGTCGGGGTGCTGCCAGGTGGTCGCGGTGGCGGCCTCCTTGGCCGACTTCAGGGCGTACGCCTGAAGCCTCTCCCGCGAGATCGGCCAGGCACCCACGGCCGCCTGCCAGATCAGGTGCGCGAGCGTCGGGTCGCCGAGGGGGGCGGTCCGCACCCAGCGGCGCACGACGTCGGTCCAGTCCCCGGGCACTTCGGCCAGGACCGCGAGGCGTGCCCGGACGTCCTCGCTGCGCTTGGTGTCGTGGGTGGAGAGCGTCGTCATCCCGTCGGGCCACTTCCGGCGGCGCTCGTCGAGGGCGTCGTGGAAGCTGTCGGGGGAGATGCCGAAGTCGACCGGGTCGTTGCCCACCTCGTTGCGGGCGGTGAACCTGGTCCAGCGGTAGAACGCCGTGTCCTCGACGCCCTTGGCCATCACCGCGCCGGTGAACTGCTGGAACCGTGCGGCCAGCTCGTCGGCCGGGTTGCGCAGCCGGGAGGTGAGCTGGTCGAGCACCGGGATGAGCTGCGGGCGGCGCCGGCCGGCCTCGGAGCGGGCCTTGGCCAGGTGGCGGGAGCCGAACGGCAGGTAGGAGCGGTAGACCGGGAAGCAGGCGGCCAGCTCGGCCAGGGCGCGCGAGGCGGCCTCGACGTCGGGCGCGAGCTTGGCCATGCGGGCCAGCTCGGCGGCGAGCGAGGTGGTCGCCATCGTGTATTTGGTCTCGTGCACCAGATCCTGCCAGGAGGTGTCGAAACCGGTCAGGTGGTGCTGCAGGGTGTCGAAGAAGGCCTCGGTGCCGGGGTCGACGAAGACACCGCAGACCTCGGCCAGCGCGTCGTATCCGGTGGTGCCGGCGACCGGCCACTCCGGCATCTCCTCGCCGGGCTCGAGGATCTTTTCGACGACGAGCCAGGCGTCCGGGGCGGCTGCCCGCAGGCGTTCGAAGTAGGCGCCCGGGTCGCGCAGCCCGTCCGGGTGGTCGACGCGGATGCCCTGGACGAGCCCCTCGTTGTACCACCGAAGGATCTCGGCGTGGGTGGCGTCGAAGACCTTGGGGTCCTCGACGCGCAGCCCGGCCAGGTCGACGATCGCGAAGAACCGGCGGTAGTTGAGCTCCCGGTCGCCGCGGGTCCAGTTGACCAGCTCGTAGTGCTGCCGGTCGTGCACCTCGCGCGCCGTGCCCTCGCCCGTCCCGTCCGCGATCGGGAAGCGCTTGTCGTAGTAGCGCAGCTCGCCGTCCTCGATCCGCAGATCGTCGAGGGCGTCGGGCGAATCGGCCAGTACGGGGATCAGCAGCCGCCCCCGGGACCAGTCGATGTCGTAGAAGTCGGCGAACTCGGACGCCTGCCCGCGCCGCAGCACGTCCCACCAGGTCGGGTTGGCCGACGGCACCGCCACCCCGGCGTGGTTGGGCACGATGTCCACCACCAGGCCGAGCCCCGCCGCCGTCAGGGCGGCCGACAGATCGCGCAGCCCGTCGGCCCCGCCCAGCGCCGGGTTGACCTGGGAGTGGTCCACGACGTCGTAGCCGTGCTCGGAGCCGGGAGTCGCGGTGAGCAGCGGCGCCGTGTAGAGGTGACTCACGCCGAGATCGGCCAGGTAGTCGGCCAGCTCGGCGGTGGTCTTCAACGGAAATTCGGGGCGGACCTGGACGCGATAGGTTCCGGACGGCGGGCCTTCGGTCCGGTCCGGGGCGGCGGTGGGGTGGTTGGATGGGGGCATTCAGACCGTCCTGTCCAGCACGATGAGCGAGCGGTCCGGCACCCAGATCTTGTTGCCCGCCTCGACGACGTACGGGCGATCGGGCGACGGTTCGGCCGTCTCGATGACCTTCTCCCACTTCTCCCCGTACTCGGCCGGGGGTGTGGCGAACTCGATGGGCGCGTCGTGCGCGTTGAAGAAGAGCAGGAACGAGCTGTCCACGTGCCGCTGACCGTACTGGCCGCGCTCGCGGATGCCCTCGCCGTTGACGAAGAGCGCGACCGCGCGCCCGAAGTCGTTGCCCCAGTCGTCGCCGGCCATCTGGCGGCCGTCGGGGGTGAACCACTCCAGGTCGGGCAGCGGGTCGCCGCCGCCGCGGGCGGTCACCGGCAGACCGGTGAAGAACCGCCGGCGCTGGAACACCTGGTGGCGGTGGCGGAACGCGGTGAGCTTGCGGGTGAACTCGAGCAGCGTCTCGTCGGCCCGCTCCCAGTCGATCCAGGATATCTCGTCGTCCTGGCAGTACGCGTTGTTGTTGCCCTGCTGGGTGCGGCCCATCTCGTCGCCGTGCGAGATCATCGGTACGCCCTGCGAGAGCATCAGCGTGGCCAGGAAGTTGCGCCGTTGCTTGCCGCGCAGCTCGAGCACCTTCTGGTCGGTGGTCGGGCCCTCGATGCCGCAGTTCCACGACCGGTTGTGGCTCTCGCCGTCCCGGTTCTCCTCGCCGTTGGCCTCGTTGTGCTTGTCGTTGTAGGAGACCAGGTCGTTGAGGGTGAACCCGTCGTGCGCGGTCACGAAGTTGATCGAGTGGAAGGGCTTGCGGCCGTCGTCCTGGTAGAGGTCGGCCGAGCCGGTGATGCGGGAGGCGAACTCCGCGAGCGTGGCCGGCTCGCCGCGCCAGAAGTCCCGTACGGTGTCCCGGTATTTGCCGTTCCACTCGGTCCAGTTCGGCGGGAAGTTGCCCACCTGGTAACCACCCGGGCCGACGTCCCACGGCTCGGCGATCAGCTTCACCTGGCCGACCACCGGGTCCTGCTGCACGACCTCGAAGAACGTGGACAGGCGGTCGACGTCGTAGAACTCGCGGGCCAGCGTCGAGGCGAGGTCGAAACGGAAGCCGTCGACGTGCATCTCGGTGACCCAGTAACGCAATGAGTCCATGATCAACTGCAGGCTCTGCGGGCTACGCACGTTCAGACTGTTACCCGTGCCGGTGTAATCCATGTAGAACTGCGGCTGGTCGTCCACCAGCCGGTAATACGTGCGGTTGTCGATGCCCTTCAGGGAGAGCGTCGGGCCCAGGTGGTTGCCCTCGGCGGTGTGGTTGTAGACGACGTCGAGGATCACCTCCATCCCCGCCTTGTGCAGGGCCTTGACCATGCCGCGGAACTCCTGGGTCTGCTGCCCGAGGGTGCCGGTCGAGGAGTATCCCTGGTACGGCGCGAAGAAGCCGAGCGTGTTGTAGCCCCAGTAGTTGCGCAGGCCCAGGTCGACCAGCCGGTTGTCGTGCACGAACTGGTGCACCGGCATCAGCTCGACCGCGGTCACGCCCAGGCTCTTGAGGTGCTCGATGACCGCCGGATGGCCGATCGCGGAGTAGCTGCCCCGCATGTCCTTGGGCACCTCAGGATGCCGTTCGGTCAGGCCCTTGACGTGGGTCTCGTAGATCACCGAGTGGTGGTAGGGGATGTCCGGCCGGCGATCGTTGCCCCAGTCGAAGTACGGGTTCACGACCACGCCCTTGGCCATGTACGGCGCCGAGTCCAGGTCCGACATCTGGTCCGGGTTCTCGAAGTCGTAGGCGTAGAGCGACTGGTTCCACTCGATGTCGGCGTCGACCGCCCGAGCGTACGGGTCGAGCAGCAGCTTGTGCGGGTTGTAGCGCAGGCCGCGGGACGGGTCGTACGGCCCGTACATGCGGTAGCCGTAGCGCTGGCCCGGCTCGATCCCGGGGAGGTAGGCGTGCCACACGAACGCGTCCTGCTCGTGCAACTGGACCTTGCGCTCGTTGCCGGCGGGGTCGAACAGGCAGAGCTCGACCGCCTCGGCGCCCTCGGAGAAGATCGCGAAGTTCGTGCCCGTGCCGTCGTACGTGGCCCCCAACGGATACCGGTGACCAGGCCAAACCTGCATGTCGTGCTCCCACCCCTAGTCCGTCGGTGCGCTGCGGGTCACACAGCTGGCGGCACCCGGGCGATGCCATGCATGCCCGGGGAGCCGCCAGCTCAATCCTGCGTGTCCCGCGTGCGGGTCATTCTTTCCGATCGTCCGGGCACCGTCCGCGCGGCTGTCCGGTTTCCCGGCGGACGGGGCAGTGGCCCGGATGTCCGGTTTCCCAGCGGGAAGGGTAGTGGCAGGACGGCGACGGCTGGCAGTACTACTACGAGGACCGGACGCTGGTGCGGGAGCCGGCCGGGTCGGGGCGAGGCTAGGCACCCCCACTCATGTGCGGCCCGTCGCGGCAGGGCAGGCTGACCCGCATGAATGTTGGGATCACCGGGATCGCGTACGCCCTGCCGGCCCGGACGGAACTCACCGACGACCTGCAGCGGCGGGTGGCCGGCGACCTGGCGGTGCCGGACGGGCTGTTCCGCCGCACGACCGGCATCGTGCGGCGCCGGGTGGCCGAGGACGACGAGTACGCCTCGGACCTGGCGATCGATGCCGCCACCAAGGTGCTCGCCGAGACCGGCACTCGCGGGGTCAGTTGGTGCTCTCGGGGCCG
>DASRYP010000682.1:0-10179 GCA_035687165.1 Actinoplanes sp.
CGCGATCACGCTCTCCAACGGCGTCGTCTTCTCCGCCGGGCTGCTCACCGTGATGGGCGTCGGCCTCTTCTTCGGCGCCGTCGGCAAGAGCGCGCAGTTCCCGCTGCACGTGTGGCTGCCCGACGCGATGGCCGGCCCGACGCCGGTCTCGGCGCTGATCCACGCGGCCACGATGGTCGCCGCCGGCGTCTACGTCGTCTTCCGCCTCTACCCGCTCTATGACCGGTCGCCCGCCGCCCTGGCCGTGCTCGGCGTCCTCGCCTCGATCACGATCCTGCTCGGCGCGCTCTGCGCGATGGCCCAGGACGACCTGAAACGTGTGCTCGCCTGGTCGACCGTCAGCCAGATCGGCTACCTGACCGGCGCGCTCGCCGTCGGGTCCCCCGCCGCGGCCCTGTTCCACCTGCTCACCCATGCCGCGTTCAAGGCTCTGCTCTTCCTCGCGGCCGGCGCCGTGATCCACGCCGTCGGCACCAACTACCTCTCCCGCATGGGCGGTCTCCGCGAGCACCTGCCGATCACGTTCTGGTCGTTCGTCGCGGGCCTCGGCGCGCTGGCCGGGCTTCCGCCGCTGGCCGGCTTCTGGTCCAAGGAGAACGTGCTGGCCGCGGCCGCGCACGCCACCGAGGGCGGTGGGCCGGCGCCGGTCTGGGTCGGCTGGCTGGTCTGGATCGTCGCGCTCTTCGCCGTCGGCATCACCGCCTGGTACGCGACCCGCCTGCTGCTCTGGGCCTTCCTCGGCGTCTCCCGCGCGCATGGACCCGACGGTCCGGACTGGGAGGTGGGCTTCGACGACGCCCGCTACACCCAGCCCGCGACGCCGCACGACCCGCCGGCCGCCATGCGCTGGCCGATCCTCCTGCTGGCGATCCCGACGGTGCTGCTCGGCCTGGCCGCGTACGCCCCCGGTTTCCGCACCGCTCTCGAGCTGGATCAGCCGCATCTCGACGTGGCGATCGTCCTGCCGCTCGTGCTGCTCGCCCTCGGTGCCGGGGCCGCGTGGTGGCTGTGGCGCGAGGTGCCCGGAGTCGATCCCGCGGCGGCTCTGGGCCGCGCGCGTCCACTGCTCGCCGCCGGTTTCCGGATCGATGACCTGCAAGACCGACTGGTCGTACGGCCGATTCGCGCGCTGGCCGGGGCCGTGACCACAATCGACGACAAAGTCGTGGACGCCACCGTCGAAGGCACCGGCCGGACCACCTCGACCGTCGGCGCCGCCCTCGCATACGCCCATCGGATTCCGCTGCCCGCGGTCGCCGCGGCCGTTCTCGGTGGCGCCCTGGTGCTAGGTGCCCTCGCCGCACTGTTCGGAGCCACCCCATGACCGTGGCCCTGCTCGCCGTCCTGCTCGTCCCGGCCCTCGGCGCGGGCGTGCTCGCGCTCTTTCCGGTCCGGCTCGACCGCACGGCCCGGCTCATCGGCACGATCTTCGCCGTCGTGACCCTCGTCCCGATCGTGGCGCTGCCCTTCGCCCACGGCCACTCCCCTTCCGTCAACCCCTTGGCCGTACGCCCGTGGGCCGAGTTCGACGTCTCCTGGGTCCCTGCCCTGCACCTCGACTTCCACCTGGGCGTCGACGGCGTCTCCTACCCGCTCGTCGCGCTCACCGGTCTGCTGACCGCGCTCTGCTGCGCGTACACGGTCTGGAAGGTCCCCGGTGGCGGCTCCGGCCGTACGCTCGTCGCCCTTCTGCTCGTTCTCGAGGTCGGCATCCTGGGCACCTTCCTGGCCCTCGACCTGGTGCTGTTCTTCCTGTTCTTCGAGGTCGTCCTGCTCCCCATGTACGCCGTGATCGCGGGCTGGGGCGGCGACGATCGACGGCGGGCCGCCCGCAAATTCGTGCTCTACGCCCTCTTCGGCTCGGTCCTGCTGCTGCTCGGCGTCGTCACCGTCACCGTGGCGGCCGGCACCGGCGACCTGACCCAGCTCATCGGCGGCGACGGCTTGAGCCGCTCCACCCAGTACGCCGCGTTCACCCTGTTCGCCATCGCGTTCGCCGTGAAAGCGCCGCTCTGGCCGCTGCACACCTGGCTGCCCGACGCGCACACCCAGCCGCCCACGGTCGGGTCGGTGATCCTGGCCGGCGTGCTGCTCAAGATGGGCACGTACGGCCTGATCCGTGTCGGCGTCGGCGTCGCCCCCCTGGGCGCCGAGTGGGCCGCACCGGTCCTCGGCATCCTCGCGGCCGCCGCGATCATCGCCGGTTCCCTGATCTGCCTGCGCCAGACCGAACTCAAACGGCTGATCGCCTATTCGAGCGTCGGCCACATGGGCTTCGTCCTGCTCGGCATCGCCACGCTGACCGTCACCGGTCTGCAGGCGGCGCTGCTCGGCAACGTCGCCCACGGCCTGATCACCGGCCTGCTCTTCTTCCTGGCCGGCGCGATCAAGGACCGGGCGCACACCGGCGAACTGGCCGACCTGGGCGGCCTACGGGAGACCGCTCCCCGCCTGGCCGGTGTCTTCGGCTTCGCCGCGATCGCCTCACTGGGCCTGCCCGGCTTGGCCGGCTTCTGGGGCGAGGCGTTCGCCGTCGTGGCCGCCGTCGAGCGCGGTGGCGGCCTCTGGGTGACGCTGGCCGCCGTGGCCTCGATCGGCGGTGCGCTCACCGCCGCGTACTTCCTGCGCCTGCTCAGAAAGGTGACGCAGGGCCCCGCCGTCGGTGCCGCCGTGACGCCCACGATCGCGGGCGCCGAGTGGCTGGCCTGGTCCCCGCTGATCGTTCTGACGCTCCTGGTCGGCCTGGTGCCGGGTCTGGTCCTGACGGAGGCGTTGCGATGAGAGCTCAGGCCGTCGACCAGCTCGCCCTGCTCCCGCTCTATGCCGCGGCCGGCACCGCCGTGCTGGTGCTCCTGGCCGACCTGCTGGTCGGCCGCCGTGCCGTCACCATCGGCACGCTGGCGGCCGGCGGCCTGGCCACCGTGATCTGCGCGATCGTGACCGGGGACCGCACCGGTACCTTCTGCGACCCGAACGGCAGCGCCTGCTCCTGGGTGCCGAGCCCGCTGGCCGCTACCGCCGCCGTGGTCTTCGCCGCGCTCACCGTGGGCGTGCTGGCCCTCTCGGTGCCCTCGTTGCGCCTGGGCACGGCCCCGGCGGGGGAGTTCTGCTTCCTGCTGGCCGCCTCCATGACCGGCGGCGTCGTGGTCGGCTACGCCGGTGACCTGATCACCCTGATCGTCGGCCTGGAGACGCTGACCCTGCCGCTCTACCTGCTGGTGGGCCTGCGCCGGTTCGCCCCCGGCGAGCGGGTCACCACCTCGGCCGCCGCCGCCTCGGTCACGTTCTTCCTGATCAGCGTCATCTCCACCGCGGTCGCCCTGCTCGGCGCGGCCCTGAACTATGCCGCCACCGGTGCCCTGCACTTCGACCGGCTGATCCCCGGTGCCGGCCTCACGGCTCCGGTGGCTGACGTCGGCGTGGGCCTGCTGGTGATCGGTCTGGCCTTCAAGGTCGCCGCCGTGCCTCTGCACGCCTGGGCACCCCCCACCTACGACGGCGCACCCCTCCCGGTGGCCGCCTACCTCTCCACCGCCTCGAAGCTCGGCGGCGTCCTGGCCCTGGCCGCGATCGTGACCCGCCTCGACGCCGCGGTCCTGACCGCCGTCCTGGCCATCCTCACGATGACGGTCGGCAACCTGGTGGCCCTGCGCCAGACCCGCATGGTCCGCCTGCTGGCCTGGTCGTCGATCGCCCAGGCCGGCTACATCCTGGCCCCGCTCGCGCTGGGTGCTGACGGCGTGGAGGCCGCAGCGGCGTACGCGGTCTTCTTCGTGGTCCTGGAATTCATCGCCTTCGCGGTGGTCGTCGCCCTCCGTCCGGCCGGCGCTGACGGTGGCGACCTCGCTTCTTATCGCGGTGCGGGCCGCCGCTCGCCGTGGCTGGGCGCGGCGCTGGTGCTGTCCCTGGCGGGCCTGGCTGGTCTTCCCCCGGGCTTGGCCGGCCTGTTCGCCAAGGTCACCATCGTCGAGGCGCTGGTCGACCACGGGCAGACCTGGCTGGCCGTGATCGTGGCCCTCAACGCCGTGATCGCCCTGGCCTACTACCTCCGCGTGGCGGCCCTGCTCTATGCCACTCCGCAGCAGGTCGGCATCCCGGTCGCCGACCCCACGCTGCTGGAAGCGGCAATGCACCCGCGCCGGCCGGTGACCCGCCCGGTGGCCGCGGCCCTGATCACCGCCGTGGCCGTGGCCGTGGCGCTCGGCTTCGCCCCGCAACTCCTCTTCGACGCCCTTTCGCGGGCGAGTTGAGTCGTCAATCGCGGGCCAGGCGCTGCTCGATCTCCTCGCGCATATCCTCCGGAAGGGACTCGGCGTCCAGCAGGCGGCCCAGTTCCTCCGTGCGGTTCATGTAGATGTCGAACGCCTCCGAGACGCCGATGCTGCGGGCCGGTCGGTGGACGATCTCGATCGGGTCGCCGGCGCGCAGCAGGCCGGGCGTGATCACCCGCAGGTAGGTGCCGGTGCGGGCCTCGAGGGTGAAGCGCTTCAGCCACTGCTCCTCGCCCATCTTGGCCTGGAACGTCGCGCACGGGATGCGCCCGAACGTCGGCTGCAGTTCCAGCACCTCGCCGATGCGCCAGACCTCGCCGATCCGGGTCGCGTTCAGGTCGAGGCCGATCGTGGTCAGGTTTTCGCCGAACATCCCGGCGGGCAGTGACCGGCCCAGTGCCGCCGCCCACCAGTCGTAGTCCTCGCGCGAGTACGCGTACACCGCCTGGTCGTCCCCGCCGTGGTGGTGGATGTCGCCGATCGGGTCGCCGACCACGCCGCTGTGCAGGCCGGTCCGTTTGGGGCCGGGGGCGCGCACCTCGACGGCGTCGTCGACCGGCAGTTTGTCGATGCCGGTGATGCCGGCGAAGCGTTTCGCCGGGTTGGGCCGGGCCACGCCGACGTTCACCGAGAGCACTGTGCCGTCTGTCATGACGTGAACTCCACGATCACTCGGTCCTCGACCGGACGGTAGCCCAGTCGTTCGTACAACGCGTTGCCAGCCATCTCGCGATCATGTCGTCGCCTTGCGTGACGCGCTACCCCATAACGGCCCCGCGACCTCACTTCGCCCGAATCGTTCAGTTTTGGGCGGGCGCCGATTACCGACGGCGAGCCTTGGGGTGCTTCTCGCGGATAGCGACCGAGAGAACGCGAATCGTAAGACACGATCTGGGTAGCCCCTTTTGACCTAGTTAGCCCTTTCCCGAGCGGGGACCATGAGCCACTCAGTCCACCCGTCTGTCGTCGGTCAACGGCCGCCGTCCACGCAGGTGGACCACCGGAGGCCCGCTGCCCTGGCGCGGCCGCGAGCCGGCGAGCAGCACTTCGGTTTCCGGCCGGACATCGAGGGCCTCCGCGCGGTCGCGGTCCTTCTGGTGGTGCTGAGTCACGCGGGCCTCGGCCGGTTCGCCGGCGGCTACGTCGGGGTGGACGTGTTCTTCGTGATCTCCGGCTTCCTGATCACGACGCTGCTTCTCAAGGAGCTCGGCCGGACCGGCACGATCTCGCTGCGCCGGTTCTATGCCCGGCGGGCGCTCCGGCTGCTCCCGGTCTCGACCGTGGTGCTGGTCGCGACCCTCGCGGCGGCCTGGTTCTGGCTTCCCTCGACCCGGTTCCGGTCGATCTCGCTGGACGCGCTCTTCAGCACCTTCTACGGGATCAACTGGCGGCTCGCGCACGAGGGGACCGACTACCTCAACGCGACCGCCGCCCCCTCGCCGCTGCAGCACCTGTGGTCGCTCGCCGTCGAGGAGCAGTTCTACCTGGTCTGGCCGCTGCTGCTGCTCGCCGTACGGGTGGGACGTCGGGCTCTCCTCGCGCTCGGCGCCCTGGTCACGATCTCCCTGGTCGTCAGCGTGCAGCAAACCTCCGACGCCGCGCCGTGGGCCTACTTCGGCTCCCACACGCGCGCCTGGGAGCTCGGCATCGGAGCGCTCGTCGCGGTGACGGGTGGCCTCTTACGGCGTACGCCCAGAGGTCTTGCCGCCCTGCTGACCTGGGCCGGGCTCGGGGCCGTGATCCTCGCGGCCGTGACCTTCGACAAGTCGACCGCGTTCCCCGGCGGCGCCGCCTTGCTGCCGGTGCTCGGCACCGCCGCGGTGATCGCCGGAGGCACCACGGCGAACGGCTGGGGTGCCGGTCGGCTGATCGGCACCGGGCCGTTCCAATTCGTCGGCAAGCTGTCGTACGGCTGGTATCTGTGGCATTGGCCGGTCCTGATGATCTGGCCGCTCGCCCTCGCGCGCGACCCCGGTGTCAAGAGCAACCTGGCCTTCGCGGCCGCCGCACTCGGGCTGGCCTGGCTCACGTACCACGCCGTCGAGAACCCCGTGCGGCGGCAGCCGTGGCTGCGTGGCCGGGCCCGTCGCGGCCTGACCCTCGGCCTGGCCCTCTCCGTCTCGACCGCGGTCGCCGCCCTGCTCGCCGGACACTTCACGCCGAACCTCCCGGTCGGCCCGGCCGTCCCCGACACTCGGGCCGAAATCGCCGCCGCGTCTGACCCGCAGGCCCGGCTCACTCAGCTCATCACCGGTTCGCTCAAAGCCGCGAAGCTGCCCGCCAACCTGACTCCGAAGTTGTCCGACGCCGCTGGGCAGAGTCCCGCGAACTACCGAGACCAGTGCCACTTCAACTACACCCAGGTGCACCAGCGGAAGGCCTGCGTCTACGGAGACCCCGGCGGTGCCCGGACCATGTATCTGATCGGCGACTCGCACGCCGCGCAATGGTTCCCGGCCGTCGACGCCGCGGCGCGCAGCCACGGCTGGAAGCTGGTGGCGATCACCAAGGCCGCGTGCCAGGTGCCGCGGGTGCTCGTCTTCAACCCGGTGCTCAAGCGCCCCTACGACGAGTGCACGACCTGGCGCGAGGAGACCGTGCGGCGGATCGTCCGGGACCGGCCCGACCTGGTCGTGATGGCCTCCAACGACCTCGACAACGGCGGTCTGATCGACGCCCGTGGCCGGGCGGTTCCCCGCGACGGAACTCGGGACGACCTGCTCTGGGTACGGGCGTGGCAGCAGACCTGGAACCGGTTCGCGGGCCTCCCGGCGGTGCTGCTGCAGGACACGCCCTGGCCGGACGGCATCGCCCCGGAGTGCGCGGCGTTGAACGCGCGCCGGCCGGCCAGATGTGACCGCGAGGTCGCCAAGGCGATCGCCGAACCGCACCGGCGCGAGCTGGTCGCCGAGGCGGCCCGAGCGGCCGGCATCAAGGTGATCGACCCGACGTCATGGTTCTGCGCGGCCGGGAGATGCCCGATCGTGATCGGCAACACGCTCGTCTACAAGGACAACAGTCACATGACCACCGCCTACGCCAAGGCGGTCGCCCCGCTGGTCGGCCGGGCGCTCTTCTAACGCCGTCGCTGGGTGGCGGATCACCTGCACGCCGACGTGCCGGCACGTGCTCTCGTTCCGATCGGACCGGCACGTGCTGGAGTACGCCGAGCGTGCCTTCGAGGTGCTCGACTTCCATGTATACGACGACCGGGTCGGCATCGTTTCAGGCTCTGAACCTGGCTCGGCCTATTTGACGCCGGCGAGCGCCTCCCGCAGCCGGTCGGACGCACGTCGGTCGGCCTGGGCGATCGAACCGTGTGGCACGGCGGCCACCAGCGCGGCCACCATGAGCACGGCCGCGGCGAAGGCGAACGCCCACCCGAGGCCGCCCGGCTGATCGACGATCGCGCCGGCCACCGCGCCGCCGGCCGCGGAACCCGCCACCGAGACCGTGACGACCCAGGTGTACGCCTCGTTCAGCATCGCGGGCGGCGCCAGGCGGCCCACCAGGTTGGTCTCGACGGTCAGGGCCGGGGCGATCGAGGCGCCACCGAGCATGAGGGCCGCGCCCAGCCAGACCGGGCTCGGCATGAAGGCCAGCACCAGGAAGCTCAGCGAGACCGCACCGAGCAGCCAGGCGAACTGCTGTGGCAGCTCCATCGCGGGCCGCCGCGTGCCGAACCAGATGCCACCGATCGCGCTTCCCACTCCCCAGATCCCTAGGAGTACGCCGCCCAGGCCGTCGCCGCCACCGTGCTGGCTCGCGTAGGCCGGGACGATGACGCCGGCCGCCCCGAACGCGATACCGAGCGCGATTACGCAGACCAGCAGGGCCGGGAAGCCCGACACCTTCAGCGGGCCCAGCCCGCGGGCCTCCCGCGCGTGCCGGTGGTGGCGCCGCATGATCGGCAGCCGGGCGATCCACAGCGTGCCGATCAACGTGGCCGCCGCCGCACCGAGCAGCGCCGTCGCCGGGTTGCTGGTGATCACGACGAGCACGGCGACCAGGATCGGACCGAGCACGAAGACCAGCTCGAACAGGGAAGTCTCGGCGGCCATCGCGTGACCCCGCAGGTGATGCTGCCCGCTGCCGATCTCGGTCATGTCGTTCCAGGCCCGCCGGATCGCCGCGGAGAGCGGCGGATAGGTGGCGCCCGCGACCGCCGCGACCGCGAAGATCCCCGGCAGCGCGTCGGCCCCACCCCGGCTGATCAGCACCAGCGCCAGGAGGGCGAGAGGATGCAGTACGGCGGTGGCGACGAGGATCCGGGAAGGCCCGATCCGGTCGGCGAGACGGCCCGCGACCGGGCTGAGCGCCGCGCCCGCGAGGGCATAGACACCACCGGCCAGGCCGGCCGCGGCGTAGCTTCCGGTTTCCCGCTGCACGAGCAGCAGGAGTGCGAGCGGCGTCATGCCGATGCCGAGCCGAGCCAGGATCCCCACGCTGAGCAGGACCCGCCCGCCCGGCAGATGCCAAACGCTCAGGTACTGACGCAAGGCGGTCATAATCCCACTCCCCTCGTTGGTGAAGGCTTTCAGTTCTCACTGGATCGGCGACTTCACTGGTTCTCTGGTCTCTTGTACTCGGTGCCCACGGTAACGACCGATTGGCCTTCGGACCCTAACGCCGCCCGGGCGAGTAACTCATCCGAAATATGGTCGGGGGTGTCTGGAAACACATCAGGGCCGCCCTCCGATGAGGGCGGCCCAGATGGTCGGGGTCAGCGGGTGTACTGGATGGCGCCGGCCTGCTCACGCAGGCGGGCGATGCGCTGCTCCATCGGCGGGTGGGTGGAGAAGAGCTTCGAGAGGCCGCCGCCCCGGAACGGGTTGGCGATCATCAGGTGCGCGGCGCTGGTGAGCCGATTGTCGGCCGGCAGAGGCAGCCGCTGCGCGCCGTACTGAATCTTCTCCAACGCACTGGCCAGGGCCAGCGGGTCGCGGGTCAGCCTCGCGCCGTCCGCGTCGGCCTGGAACTCCCGGTTCCGGCTGATCGCCATCTGAATGATCATCGCGGCCAGCGGGCCGAGAATCAGCATCAGCAGCAGGGCGGCCGGGTTGGGGCTGTCGTCGTCGTCCGAGCCGCCACCCAGCGGCAGGAAGATCGCCAGTTGGGCCAGGCTCGTGATGATGCCGGCCAGGGCGCCCGCCACGCTCGAGATGAGGATGTCGCGGTTGTAGACGTGCGACAACTCGTGCCCGAGCACAGCCCGCAGCTCACGCGGACTGAGCAACTGGGTGATCCCGGTGGTCACGGCGACGGCGGCGTGCTGAGGATTACGGCCGGTCGCGAAGGCGTTCGGCTGCATCGTCGGCGAGACGTAGAGCCGCGGCATGGGCTGACCCGCGCTCGTCGCCAGCTCGCGCACCGTCTGATAGAGGGCGGGCGCGTCGGCCTCGCTGACCGGCCGCGCGCGCATCGCCCGCAGGGCCAACTTGTCGGAGAAGAAGTAGGAGCCGGCGTTGAGGGCCAGCGAGAGGAAGACCGCGAACACCAGACCGCCACTGCCACCGAGCCAGTAGCCGACGCCGAGAATGATGGCGGTCAGCAGACCCAGCAGAGCGGCCGTCTTGAGGCCGTTGTGATGGCTGTGCAAGGAAACTCCTTCAGGATGCGAGCCCGGTCGGGCTGCGCCTTCCATGAAACGCAGCCGACCAAGGTTTTCATCCTCGGGGAGCTGTGAGTTCCCTGCCAGCCCGTCGAGACGGCTGCCCTTTCGAGGTATCGCCATCGTGGGACCTTCCTGCTTGCGACCCGGCTCAGCGTAGGGCCGGTGCAGGCCGTGACGATCGCTTAAGAGGTCGCGCAAATAGGTGGCGAATTGGCCGAACGGCACGCACCACCCGCGAATCCGAAGGGCTGCTCTGCCCGCCGCTGCTAGTGCCGGTGAAGGGCCGAGACGGCA